>WLLG01000082.1 GCA_009700815.1 Actinomycetota bacterium | reverse complement strand
CGCTAGGCACCGCTCCTGACTCTGTATTTGCAGCCCAGGTTCGTGACCCAGATTCGCAGCAAGGTAGTCACGGCATTACTGCACAGGCCATGCAGCCCGAAACTGCCGAGACGGTCAAGTGCATTCTTGCAGTCGTTGCCGCGCTAGAGGAGCGTGAATCTGATGCTGATGCTCCCAAGAAGGGGGACACTCCGTGGGTCCCGCCGCGGGTCATTGCAGAGTTCCCTAGGGCATCCGGTGAGCGAGTGAACCTAGGGTCAGTGCTTGCCGAACGGCTCAAGGCAGTGGGGGTTGAACTCGTTACTGCCGAAGCGGCCGACCTGCAGGCACATATTGCAGCCCAGGTTGCCTTTAGCCCCGGGCTATCAGCAGTGTTTCGGGATCTCGTCAACTTTGGTGGCAGCGAGTTTTATGTGCGCGATTGCGATAAGGGTCTCCCTGCAAAAACCTTTGGTGGTGCAAGGTCCATCTGTAGCGGGTCAAGGCCTGTGGGCATGTACTCCGCTACTGGTGCGTTGCCGGGTGGACGTCGAGTGCTCTTTTGCCCGCCACCAGCAACGCCACTCGCGGGTCACCAGCTTTTGATCCTTGCGGAAGAAAAAGCAGCAGCCTACGAGTCATCCTTCACCGCGAATCAGGAAGCAGCCGAGGGGCAAGCCGCCCCGAGCGATGAAGCCCTGTGGGGTGAATCTGCAGACATGTTGAAGTCAGGCTCAAGCGAGACCACTCTGGCTGCTGCGCTGGCGAACAAGGACACAGAGAGGGTCTTGATTCTCGGTTGGAACGCTCGGGCCGCTGAGTTACTGATCTCTGTTCGCCATATGCACCCAGATGCCGAGTTGACCGTGGTGCTTCCGCACTGGGTTGAGCGGGATGACCTGTTGGCATCGTACAAAGACGATCACCTGAAGTTTGAGTTCGCCCAAGAAGGGATTCAAGCCTGGGTTGAGACGTACTCCGCCGCGCCGAGTGGTTCTCACAGCAGATACCACAGGGTCCTCCTGCTGGCCGATGACACGGTCGCCCCCGAAGTTGCCGATGCCGAAGTGTTGATGTCTGCCTTGGCGTTTCGCCCATCAAGCAATGACCTCAACCCCAACAGTTCTGTAGTTGAGTTCCGGCAGCGGTCGAGTCGCTATCTCACTACTGCCGGGGTTGTAGATGACCACATCATCGCCGACAGCTTGTTAGCCAATCTGTTGGCTCAATACGCCGTTGAACCCAAGATGAAACTCGTGCTCAATAGGCTGTTAGAAGTAGGCGGAGGGCAAGTTGAACTCCACGCCTATGTCCCTAGCGTCAAGCTCGTCGGCCGGACTGACAATGATGAGATTGACCCTGAAGACTCGCTCGGCGAACTTGGGCTACCAGCTAACTCTCTCTACTTGGGGTTCCGGATGAAGCCAAAGAGCGGGGTTGGCCTGGGAGAGGTAGTTCTCAATCCGCCGATGGGACCGAAAGCTCCACGGGTCAAGCGCGGTGAAATATCGGATCTGATTGTGTTGGTGCCTGACCGGGATTGAAAATCAGCCGGTAGAATTTGGCCTGTTCGTAGCCTGCGGAAGCGAATTGCTTACCGAATTGCAGAGCGCCTGCTAGCTGAAGAAAGGACCGGATATGACAGAGTTTTTTGTTGGGGACACCGTCGACGCTGTAGTGAGAGGCCTCCTTGGTGGGATTGACGTTGATGACGGCCCAACAGCGGAGCAGCTAGCGATACTGTCTGTTATGGCCAAAGTGGTGTGGAAGCGGCCCGATCTGGATCTCGCGGTCCTGAGCCCCAACTCGCTCACACCTCTCAGCCCCGAAGAGGTGGCAGCCGTGGTCACTGATCCTGCTGCGCGCAAGAGATATATCGGTCTGCTTGTCATCCTCGAGATGTGCCGGCACCCGGTTTCGGCGGATCAGGTAGCCCGGGTCGAGGAGTGCGCTGCGGCAATGGACACCACTGGCGACTCGCTGACTGTGATTCGCACATGGATCGACAAAGGCGCGGCGCAGGCCAGCGAAGACATGATGCGGTATTTCCGTGAGTGGGATGAGATCCGCGACGAGCCGAGGTTCCGTGATCGTGGCGTAGCACCAACGGATCTTGACCCTGATTTGGTGGAGCAACTCAAGGCTCTTGGTGATCTACCGGAGGGCACGTTGGGGCGGATGTACTTCGACTTTGATCGGAGCCATAACTTTCCGATTCCGGGGTCGGTTCCCGAGAGTGTGTTTAGCAACGGCACCTACGTGCAACACGATATGAATCATGTGATTGCGGACTATCCGCCGACCGGCGAAGGTGAGATTGCGCTCGGGGCGTTTGAGTTCATGATGAATGACAGCGAGGCAACCTGGATCCGGTTCTTGTCTAGCTTGGCGATTCATGAGGCTGGAATGTCTCGGCTCGATGGGTTTGATCCTAAGCAGTCGACCCTGAGCAGGCCTGGGGCAATCGAGATGTTGGGCGAGGCGCTTGAGCGTGGCGCCGAGTGCTCATCTGATTTTTCGATGGCGGACCACATGGCGATGGCGGACTGGCCCATTGAGAAGGTGCGCGAGTTCTACAACGTTGTTCCGCTCAGCTCAGCAACCCGAGATTCCTAATCTTTTCCGATCAGCGGGCGAGCGCAAACTTGTTTTAAAACCGGCTTATGGCGAATTGGTGCAGAGAGGGAAGCTGCTCAACCGCCCTCGCTCATGCCAGGTGTCGCCCGTAAGCCCTCAAGGAGTTGTTTCGTCTGCTCAGGGGAGAGTTTCGCTACGGAGTGAAGCCCAAATCTGGTGAAATACGCAGGTGGCATCGACCCCTCCTCAATCACCTCGATTGTGTTCTCGGCCTCGCCAGGATTGGTTGCAAACTCCGAGTAGTTGACCGCATCGCGGCCTTCTTCAACATGGTGCTGCACCTCCCAAGAGATGGGTGCGATGGACGCATACGGCGGGTACTCAACCTCGTTGGAATGACAAGCAAAGCAAGAGTCCACCATGAGCTGGCGAGTCTCGGGGGTCGCCCACTTCGGCTCGCCCGTGACTGGCGGATTTGAGTGAGCTCGGCCGTACGGCACGAGTTGAATGATGCCAAATGTCAACACGCCCGAGATCAACACGGCAACCACCCCCATGCGTCCCGCTGTTGAGGTTGCGATTGGCGTTTCTGCGGGTTGGCGGCGAGACCAGAGCGCCCACAACAGCAGCGCTCCCGCTGCCACCATTCCCAACAGCGCCACCGTCACAACGGGGGGCAGGCCGCCATAGACCGAGATCCCAATCGCCAGCAGGGCTAGCGCCACCCACACCACAGTGATGATCGGGTGAGATTTCACGGCGTGAAGAGCTGCAGCGAACAGATCAGAGGGTTTGAGCGAGAGCTTGCGTGTGGTCACCTAGCCATCATGGTTCATGGGGACGGGAAAGGGTTAGACAACAGCAGCCCCCTTCGGTATTTGGGTCAAAAGACCCTAGGTGACGATCTTGCTGAGCGGGGCTAACTCGCCCTGCCGTCTGGGGCTTCAAGCTGGGCGAGCACATACGAGTGGTCGCTACCGGCAGAAACGGAATCCTCGTAGCTGTGCTCAACCTGCTGCACAGCGAAAGCCGGAGAGGCCATGATCGCATCAAAGCGATCAGCCACTTTGTGGGTCGTGCCCCGCACAAAGGTCACGGCAAGGGGTCCAAGTGGTCGACGAGAGCGAATCGCATCGATTCGGGCGGAGTCTTGGTGAAGCCATTCGCGATACACGTCTTGCAGTCCGTGACGCTCAGGGCCGTCGTAGAAGAACTTGCTGACAGCTAATTGTGGGCCATCGGGTGGAACGGGGGTCGGTCGAGTGGAAAACCGCTTATCGCAGGCCGTGTCGATCCAAGCGTTTCCATCGATTCCTACAACTACGTTGTTGCGACCTTTCACCCATCGCTCGAGGGCAGCGTAGGTGCGAAGCTTTCGCTCGATTCGCATCGCCCTGTCCTCGCCCTTGCCGGCCGAATGTGGAGGGTGAGCGGCCACCACTTCAATCACCGATCCGTCAGGCATCTGGACCTGAGCCCACAGCAGCGACTCAACAAGGGGGGAGCGAGGCGTCTCCGAATCTGGTCAGATCTGACTTGCTATCAGGGGCAAGCTCAGCCGACGGGATCAGGCCTTGATTCTCAAGGATTGCGGCAGTAGCGAGCACGTCGATCAGCCAGTGGAAGTTTCCATCGGTAACCACCACGCTGCAGGACTCGCTGATCCTCTTGGTCTCCGGGTCCCAGACGACTGCACTCAGAGTGGACTGCATGTTTGCTATTGCGATCACGGAACAGGGGTCTGTTTCGGGGTCAACGTCTACTACGACCTCCGTTGAGATCCGCACCGTCGTGCAGTCCATAGAGCTATCTGACCAAACAGGACTTGCCGTGATTCGCTGAGCTAGCCGATAGCTCCACCAGGTGAAGCCTCTCTCCTCGGCTACCGACCAGAGATCGTCCACTTGCAAAGCTTCAAATAAGGCAGCTACTGATCGACTGCCAAGGTCGTCTAATTGGTTCATGACCATCCCCGGTCCAAGAGTCTCATTCTGACAGATTCACCGTCTGGAACCCGCCAGATTTAAACGGGGGCTACGATCCCGGCATGGGAGAAGGTGATCTGAGTTCGGAGCAGCTTCGCCGCGACATCGAACGCGCTGCTCGATCAAGGAATCTTCAAGCTCGTCTCGCTGCTGAGGATGCGCAGAAGTCCCAACTCAAGGGGCAGCAGAAGAGGCGCATCAAAACTCTGAATCGCAAGACCCAGTTGCAAAAATATCTTGGCCCGGTTCTCGCAGTTGGACTAGTGGCCGTGGTCATTTGGATGAACTATTCAAACAACGGTTCAATGGTGGCTTCTCCGCAACGTCCAGAGAACTATCCGCCGCAGGATTTGTCTGTGTCGGACGAGCCGCTGGGCGTTCCTCCGGCTGCACCGAACCCATCGGGTCCTTACGAGTTTCTGATGAAGCAGCCTGAGGGCGGTGGCCCCGTTGCGTGGGATCCTTGCCGGCCTGTTCGCTATGTGGTGAATTCAACAGGAGCGCCTGCCGGGGCTAGCGCTCTCGTAGCAGAGGCAATCAGTCGGACTGCGGCTGCAACCGGATTGCAGTTCGAGGACGCTGGATTGAGCGACGAGCCGTGGACCAAAGACAGGGATCCGTATCAGCCTGATCGCTACGGCGACCGTTGGGCTCCGGCGCTGATTTCTTGGTCCACAGCCTCGGCAGTACCTGGCTTAGCGGGCTACATCGGTGGACTGGGAGGAGGAGTCCCTCGTCCCGACCTACAGACTGGTGAGTTGGCATACGTCAGTGGGGGGCTTGTCCTTGACTCAGAAGATCTTGGTCCTCGTATAGTGCAGCCCGGAGGCCCAGATGCTGTGCGCGCTGTAATCCAGCACGAACTTGGCCACATGGTGGGCCTTGATCACGTAGCTGACCCCGCCCAGTTGATGTTCGCCGGAGGCTCGACTTCGTCGCCGATCGATTGGGGTGCTGGTGATTTGGCTGGCCTTCACGCGCTTGGCACTGGAACCTGCCTACCTGAGCTCTAGCTAAGCGCTTGTGGGTGGCAGGTCTGGAGTCATGACCCAGCCTTCGGGGCCTTCTGTGAGCACCACCGAATGACGAGTTCCCGGTTGTCCGGCATCTGGCCCAAACCAGCCTCGCAATAGCTCCGGTAGAGCATTCCCTTCAACCTCGTGCCGGGTTGCCACGTTCAGCGCTATCTTCACAAACCTGCCGGCGTATTCCTCGCCGTTGGCGCTAAAGGGCACCTCCCCAAGAGGCAGCTCCGGGTTGAGGGTGCGGTCGTATCGCAGAATCGGAGAGCCACTGCTGTGGCTAACTCTGCATCGCACGCTGCCGGACTCGGCCGCTTTTGGCCGCAGCAAATAGTCAGCTAAACGCCAGTCCACAATCTCGGCAACCATTGCGTCAAAGGCATCGCCATCTTCTGTGGCAACGTCAAACGTGGGGACGAAGTCATCGCCGCTATAACGAAATAGGGCTCCCGCTCCAGCGGCTGCGCCGAGTCCCGTTGCGCTAACGCGTTCGCTGTCAGCAGCATCGCTGTCACCGCCTGACCCGCCAACTTTGGCTAGGTGATCGAGTGGCCACTTGCGCCAGAACTTGCTCCAAGCCTGCAGGGTTGCGTCGACCGGAGACGGCATCGCCTTGCCGGTTGTGTCGGCCACGAGTCGAGGGTCGCTAGCAACAATGCGTTGCGAACGCTCCGCTAGCGCATCCACGCTCATCCCGGTGCGCAGATTCCCCGTGGCGAGCAAAGCCTTCAGGGCAACCAACTTGTAGGACTTCGTGAAGCTCTCTTTTTCGAGTCGCTCAAATACCGAGCGGTACTTCCCCCACACTTGCGACTCTGCATCTTCTAATAGGCCGGCATGCCCAAGCAGGCCAAACCATGCACCGTGTTGCTTCTTTGCTGTAGCGGGGTTGTAGCCGGCGGCAGCTGCTTGCGCTGCAGTGGGTCGGCCCTCGTGTTCGGCTGCGTACTCGGTGCAGAACTGCTCAAGCGCAGCACTTGTGCGCAGACTCGTTCCCGCTACCTTCTTGTCCGCCAACATGGTGAGCAAGTCAATCGACTCAACATCAAAGGTGATTGAGCAACCGGCCGGTAAGTCCCATTCACCACTCCGCAATGTCTGCAAAATCATCTCGTTGGAAGCATCCCCTGCTTCGCCCATGCCCAAGAGCACTCTCGGATGCAACAAAAAGCTGCTGTGGTTGCCCACAAAGTCAACGACGCGCAGGTGATCCTTGCCTTCGCTCAAACGCAGGCCACGCCCGAGTTGTTGCAAGAACACCACGGGGGATTCGGTGGGCCGCAACATGAGCACCGAGTCAACCTCGGGCACGTCAACACCCTCGTTGAACATGTCGACGGAGAACACCACTTGCAGTTTCCCTGACCGCAGATCCGCTAGTGCATCTCTGCGGTCGCTCGACCTAGGTTTGGAGTGAACAGCCGCGCACTTCACCCCACGCTCGGTAAAGAACTGAGCCATAAAATCTGCGTGCGTCACCGCTGAACAAAACCCCAGTGTGCGTTCCCCGCAGAGCGACTCCCACTCATCAAAGGCCTGCTGAGCGCGCTGCTGAGTCTCAATTCGCGTCGCTAACTGCGCAGGGTCGAAACGCCCGTTGCGCCACGGAATCCCCTCGTAGTTCGCAACGTCCTTAATGCCCCAATACCTAAACGGCACCAGTTCGGATCGTTCGATTCCCTCAATGAGTCCGCACTCAAAAACCAGGTTGTCGCCGCACAGCGCCAACAGGTCAGCGCCGTCGGTGCGCTCCGGGGTTGCGGTGAGCCCGAGCAAAAACCTTGGCTCAAAGTAATCGATCACCTTGCGGTAACTGCCAGCGGCGGCATGATGAAACTCGTCCACCACGATGTAATCAAACTCATCTGCAGCAAACTCATCAAGGCGCCGAACCAGAGTCTGCACCGAAGCAAAAACCACATCAGCCTCGGGCTGTTTCTCGGCGCCCATATACAAACCAAGTTCGGCATCAGGGCGAACTTGTCGGAACACGTCACGGCTTTGCCGCAGAATCTCTTCACGGTGCGCAACAAACAGCGTGCGACCAAACGCTGCCGAGTCAAATGCCCCCAACCAGGTTTTGCCAAGCCCAGTTGCCATCACCACCATGCCCGCAGCGAACCCTTCACCACGGGACTCTTCAAGCGCGGTCAGCGCCTCGGCCTGAATGGGACGAATCTGAGGTGAGAGCGTTGGTGGTTCGGTCTCGACCCCAACAGGTACAACCTGCCCCGCCGTCGGGCGCCACTTCGTGCGATAGGTGCGCAGGAACTCGTGGCTGAGCGGTTGGTTGCGCTTGTCGGCCCAGAGCTGATCAAACGCGGTGACTAGTGGCTGCACTTCTCGGGTGCTCAAGCTCCACTCAACTCCGGTTTCGATGCCTGAGCGTGACAAGTTATTGCTGCCAACAAAGCCTCGTGCATGATCTGACTCGGAGGAATGAAAAAGATAGGCCTTTGGGTGAAACGAGGTTCGCGGATCACTAAATAGGCGCACATCTAAGTTGCCAGCTTGTGG
>WLLG01000081.1 GCA_009700815.1 Actinomycetota bacterium | reverse complement strand
CTGAGCGGCTAGGAGCGGGCCCCAATCGCCCAAGTCCTCAACCGGGCTCACGTTTCGGATTCGAGAACCTGCAATGGGCCGCCGTGTCGCTGCTGCCACTCGGTATAGCGATCAAAGAACTCGGCTCCGAATGGGTCCTCGCCAATCAGTTTCATACCAGCGCGCCAAATCGTGAAGTCATCCGGTGCGAGCTGATCAGCAAGCGCCACTCGTGCACGTGCCGCTTCGAGAAAACCAAGTCGGTGCAATTCGAGCGCCAAGCGAAACTCGGTTCGAGCCTGTCGCTGCGCAGCAGTCAACTCGCCAATCTGAGCGGTGGGCTGATCCTCGACTGAGGGGAGTTCCTCGTTGAGGACCCAATTGCGCACAGCATCTAGATGTGGCCCCGACGCCACCCCGTGAATCTCGGTGAACTGATCATCGGAGAATTCAGCTGATGGCTGTCGGACGATGCGGCGTTGCTCATCGAGCCAGAACACAGTGGGGACGTTTGTAAGGCCGTACGTGTCAGCAAACCTGCGGTCGGTATCTACCAACACTGGATAATCAATATCTTCGGCCCAAGGCAGCACATCCGCAAGGGACTCATCAATGGCCACAGCGACCACGTTGAATGAGGAACCGGCAAGCTCATTCTTGAGCGCATTCCATCCGGGAAGGTCGTATCGGCAGCCGCACCAGCTAGAAAAAGCCACGACCATCGTCTTACCTTCTGCCCCATCAAAGAGCCCGTGCTGAACACCATCGACTCCGAGCAGACTCACCTCGGGTGCTTGGCCAGAGCTAAGTGCCGAAGATGCATCGACCCGAGTTCCGATGACTGCAATTCGGTGCTTCTGATCTGTAGCTACTGCTGCACCAAGGGCTTCGCCGACTTTGGCAGCGCTGAGATGACTCGCATGCGCAGCCTCGCCAATGAACGAGGCCGGAATGCATTCGGTTCCCCGGCACCATCCCTCGGGTTTTTGCTGCCAGCCGGTGACCTTGGCCAAATCCTGAAGCGCCAGCATCGGGTTTGATCCCGTGCCACCGTTAGCGCTTGCGGATTCTCCGATGATGGTCCAGGTTTGCATGCGGCCAAGGTAGCAGTCCGCAGAGAGTTCAATCCTGCGCGGATTTCCAAGTGAAAAGCGCTTCGATGCTCAGTTGCCGAACGGCCTTACCTAGGCCCTGAGATGCTGCGACAAGATCTTCGTGCTCGGGCTTTGCGCCGTGGGGCCCAACCTTGATCCGCACGGGGTAGCCATGAAGGTCGATGGTGTGCATCGTGCGGGGGAGTTCACGTTTGGTGAGGTCCCACTGGCGAAACCCAAGAGTCGCGGTTTCGCTCGTGATGAACTCAACAATCTGAGGGGCAAGCTCTGGTGTGCAGAGCACACTCAGCTGATGCGCCGAGCGGGACTTCTTCATGGCGATTGGGGTAACCCAAGCATCATCGGCCCCAAGGGCTATGAGCTCGCTCACCACATGCCCAAGAATCTCGGGAGTGATGTCGTCAAGGTTGGTCTCGATCATCGTTGAGGTGAACCATTCCCCTGCTGGTTCCTGATGAGCTGCGGGGCTGCTCGACGCATCATTTGCAACGAGCGACGCGGTGACCACTGGCGGCGAAGTGTCGAGGAGCACTGCAGTGACCACATTGGCATGGGAATCGGGGTCTTTGCTCCCTGCGCCGCGCCCTGTTCGTTCGATAATCCCAGCTGGGATGTTCCCCCAGGTGTCAACCATTGCGGCAAGCAGCGCAACTCCCGTGGGGGTGGCAGTTTCGCAGTCCCAATCAACCGGAACAGTGGGAATGCCAACTAACAGTTCGAGGGTGGCAGGGGCAGGCACCGGAATGATTCCATGGGCCATAGTTTGCGTGGCCGTTCCCAGGCCAATGGGTCCCGAATGAACTTGCGTCACTCCGAGTGAAACCAGCGCTGCCCAAGAACCCAGAATGTCGATGATGGCATCCACTGCGCCGACCTCATGAAAATGAACTTCGTCAAGCGCTATGCCATGCACCTTGGCCTCGGCTGTCCCAAGCAGCCAGAAGCTCTTTCGAGCGCCCTCTGCTACTCGAGGGTCAAGCGCTGCACTGCTCAACATGGCATCAATCTGGGACCAGGGCCGGTGATGATCATGACTCAGAACCTGCACATCTACTGCTGTGGCAACTAGGCCTCGACGGTGAGTGGGGGAAACCTCCAAAGACCAGCCGGGGAGTTCAACTGCAGCAAGCTGGGACCGGACCCATGCCTGATCAGCGCCAAGGTCGAAGAGTGAGCCGAGCACCATATCGCCGGCCACACCCAACGCAGGGTTGATCCAGAGCGAGGAAGTCATTCAGTACCCGGTTTCTGTTTGGAGAGTGTCGGCGGAGTGCACTCAGAACTCAGATTCAGAATCCGCATGGCAGCGCAGGCTGCGCCGTAGCCGTTGTCGATTCCCACCACGCTCATGCCCGGAGCGCAAGAAGCCATGGCAGACAACATGGCAGTGACGCCTTCCAAGCTGCTGCCATATCCCACAGAGGTTGGCACCGCGATGATTGGGTTTGGCACTAGGCCAGTTAACACCGTGCTGAGCGAACCTTCCATGCCGGCTACCACGATTACTACCGAGGCCTCAGAGATACCGTCAAGAGAATCTAAGAGTCGGTGCAATCCAGCGACCCCGACATCTTGAACGACTTTGGTTGGTGCACCGAGGGCGTGCAGGGTGACTTGGGCTTCGTCAACTACTGACTCATCAGAGGTTCCACCAGAAACAATGACAACCGGATTTACGGCCATAGCTGAGCTGTGTTGCCAGCTCAGAGTGTTTGATTGCATTGACTGAGGGGCAAGGCGACGTAATGCGGATCGCTGCTCAGCGGTGCTGCGGGTAACAACCACGGGGTGATTGGTTTGCTCAAGCAGGCGAGAGACAATCTCGACGCACTGATCCACAGTTTTCCCGGCAGCGAAGACTGCCTCGGGAATGCCTAGTCTTCGCATGCGGTCAACATCGATTTTGCTGTGGCCGAGGTCCTCCACTTTTGAAGGTTCCCTCTGACCTGTGCTGCTCATATCGAGCTGCCTATAGGCAAGACGGCTTGGTTCAGATTGCCGGATCTCAATCCAGCAAGATCCAAGGTGACGTAGCTAAACCCCAAGGCTGTCAGAGCGGCCACAAGTTGTTCAGACTGAGCGACGGCGGCTGCCAGCTCTGACACGGGTACTTCGATTCGTGCTGTCTCGCCATAATGGCGAACTCTTACATCGCTGAAACCGAAACCACGCACAGCTGCCTCGGCCCGGTCAACGCTACGAAGCAACGCAACGCTCACAGCCGTGCCGTAGGGAATGCGAGACGCAAGACAAGGCATAGCGGGACGATCCCAAACCTCAAGCCCGTAGTGCAAAGCGAGCGCACGGATGCTCGCTTTGTCGAGTCCGGCTTCTACGAGCGGAAACAGTGCTCCGCGTTCTTGAGCTGCAAGCTGGCCGGGGCGATGGTCTCCAAGGTCGTCAACGTTGACTCCGAGAACCACGCTGGCCCGTCGCTGGATGGCAACGGGATTGAGGGCATCCATGAGAGCGTCTTTGCACCAGAAACAGCGGTCTGCGCCATTGACGAGGTACGCAGGGTTGGTGATTTCCCGGGTCTGCACGGAAAGCCAAGGCAATCCCCACAGCGCAGCAGTAGTGCGGCAGTGCTCGAGTTCACCTTGTGCAAGTGAGTCCGAGTCAGCGGTCACGGCGAGCACCTTGTCCGGTCCGAGGCAAGCAAGGGCAGAGTAAGCCAGAAGTGCTGAATCCACGCCTCCAGAGAATGCCACGACTACACAGGACAGCTTCTGAAGGGATTCGCTGAGTCGTTGCTCGCACTCGTAGAGGTCGCCTGAGATCTGCCCATTTTTCTGCTGTTGCATTGTCGGTTGGGCGGCGGGGCTCATCAGATCGATGGTAATGGGCGGCGGGCGCACCGTCGGGCAGAACTGGGTGAGGGCAGCTTGGTGCTACTTGCTTCCGGTCTTCTTGGTGGTGCTGTCTTTGGCTGATCGAACGAACGCAAAGATCCCAATTGCGACAACGCCCACTAGAGAAACGATCAATATCACGGTCATGAGATACTCCTCTGGCCCGGTACGATTCGGGCAACGTTGACTATCTGGAGTGCTAAATGAACTCATCTAATGCTGCCACTACTCATCACTGGGGAGAAATTGATGGGGTATCCATCGACTTTCCGATGGTGGTTGACGAGATGCATCAGGCAACGTTGACCTACACCGTTCCTCTTGACGCTGCTCAGGCCCTCATCCCGGGAGATGGGTTTGAAGTGTTCGAGGTGGCTCCAGGATCTGCAATGTTTCTGCTGGCTGTCGTTGACTACGTGCAGAATCCTTGGGGCGACTACAACGAGGTGAACTTTGGATTGCTGGCGTATCCGACTGGTCAGCCTGAGCGAGTCGGTGCCTTTGTCTACCGCATGCCCGTGGATCAAGAGTTCACCATGAAGGCTGGGAATCAGGTCCTTGGCCTGCCAAAGACTGTTGAGGACCTGAGTTTCGTGTACACCGAGGACTCGGTTGTCATTGAGCTGTCGATGGGCGGCGAGCCCACCATGAAATTGACCTTGCCTCGCGTGCAAACTACCGAGGTTCCTACATCGACCGAGACGGTCACGTTCTCGTATCTCAACGGGGTTCCAACGGAATTGCCGCTCACAATCGAACTCGGCGCCGGAGTGATTTCTCCTAGCTTGGTCCAGATGGAACTGGGATCATCTTCGGTGGCCGAGGAGCTTCGCAGCCTTGGTCTTCCCGGTGCACCTGATATGGCTGTGTGGGGGGAGAGCTTATGTGGAACGTTTTTGTTACCTCGACCCGTGTGAACCCGTTTGTTGACGACCGGGGCCTGGTGTCACAAAAGTGAACAACTTAGGTAGCGAAGCGTCAGGTGGTCTTCGGGTGGGTGAAGCCGAGGCCGATTGGACAGGAGATGCTCAGTACTTTGAGTATTCGCGTGCGGCGAACCCCATCGGTGCCGGCATCACATCGAAGGTTCCCATCAGAACCTTCTCTGCCGCTCTGCATAGCGGGGCGGACACCACTGTTGAAGTGCTTGACCTCTCTACTGAGCTCAACACGCCATGGCCTGCGACGAGCCCTGCTTTGCAAGCCGCCTTTGTTCTGATTCAAGCGGGGCAGTCCTCGAGCACCGACGCGTTGGCAACCTCTCAGTTGTTCTATGTGCTTTCGGGTTCAGGAAAAAGCGAAATTGAGGGGCAGGAACTTCGCTGGGCTGAGGGGGATGTATTTGTGCTGCCGATGTCTGCCTCGGTGGTTCATTCAGCTGAGCAGCGAGCCGTTTTGTATTGGGTGACGGATGAACCGCTTATGCATTACTTGGGAGTGGCACCTACTTCGAGTCGCTTCTCTCTGACCAGGTTTCCTGCTGAACGAATTCGTCACGAACTAGATCTCATTGCTAGCGATCCGCGAGCCATGGATCGGAATCGGCTGAGCGTTTTGCTCGGTACCTCGCCGCAGACTCAAACACTCACCATTACTCATGTGCTGTGGGCCATGTTTGGGCTGTTGCCAATCGGCGCAGTCCAGAAGCCGCACCGTCACCAGTCAGTGGCGCTCGACTTGATCGTGCAGTGCGAGCCAGGGTGCTACACCCTTGTAGGGGCGACGGTGAATGCCGAGGGGGAGATTGAAAGACCAACTCGAGTGGACTGGGAGTCGGGTGGAGCCTTCGTGACGCCGCCAGGCCTCTGGCACGCGCACTACAACGAGTCAGGTTCTGCTGCGCATTTGCTTCCCGTGCAAGATGCCGGGCTGCATACCTATCTGCGTTCGCATGATATTCGCTTTGTCTCGCCAGCTTCAGGCAGCTGATTTTTGTTTACGCCGACGTAGCAGCGACCTCACCAGGAACCAGAGGCCGATAATCGCTGCCAAGACGAGTCCTACAATCAAGGCGTCCTGAACGAGTGCCTCAGCGGCGGCTGCTTTGCCAGTGCGGGTGGGGAGTGTGTCGCCTTGTTGGAATCCGAGTTTGTCAAGGTAGAGCCGGCGCTGCCCCCCAGGCGTACCGGCCTGATTTGGCAGCCAACCGTGATGCACCATCCACACTCCGGGTTTACCTGCAGACTCGAAGAACTCTTGACCGCCTGGTCCTTTCGAGAAAGTACCGGAATCCATCCACGGCTTCTCTTCTGGCTTGGTACACGGACCAGATACCGAGGTGCAGGTAGCAGCGCCGATTGCGTAGTCAGTCGTATCCCACTGGTTAGCTGAGTAGAACAGGTAATAGGTGGCGCCCTTTCGAATCATCGAGGGGCCTTCTACAAGGTTGTCTTCCCATGGTTGGCTTGCCGTTATCAACTCCACTGGCGGTCCTGCCACGCTCAGCCCATCTGAAGTGAGCGGCTGCGAGTAGATCACTGTGGGCAAGTTGCAGCAGTTTCCGTCGCTCTTCCAGATCAAATAGAGGACATCGTCGGTGTCAACAAAGATGGAGGCATCGATTGCTCCGCCCTCGCTGAGAGGACAGATAAATGCTTCGGTCGAGTTATCCACGAATGGTCCCGCCGGATCGGTGCTCGTAGCGCGGGAGATGCACTGCTTGTTTCCGAGTCCCCCTGAGGACGGGGTGGTGTAGTACATCACAAAGCTGTCACCCGGAGCCGCCCAGACTGAGGGTGCCCATTGAAACCCCTTGACGGTCCACGAGGGCAGTGTGGGAAGCGCATCGCCAAGGTATTGAGCCTTGAAGAGTTGGTTCTTCCGGATCCGAATGACCGGAATATTTGCATCGACGGTATTCGTTGCGTAGATGTACAGCGCGTCTGGCTCGGCAAGAGCAAAGGGGTCGGCGAAGTCGCCCTCGACGATGGGGACACCCCTGAGTAGGCCATCCACAAGATTCACGTCGCGCTCGGCCTTTGGTACCGAGCTGGATTTCACGGGGCCTCGGGTCGGCAGGCGTTGTCCCGGCTGTGCGTCGTTTGGGTCTTTCGCTCCGGCAGGCGGGGCGCTGATCAGTCCGGCGAAGAGGCTCAGTCCGATGAGCAGCAGGACCTTCACGAGCATGCTCCGCCTAGCGAGCGTCGACTGAGTGCTTGGCATCTGCCAAATCTAGCTGGACCGGTCATGCCAATCGGGTAGCCCGGACCTTTGCGGTGAGTCACAATGGGGAGATGTCTGCTCGTTCGGAGGGGTTCTCGAATCCCAGCGCTAATCAAAGCCGCTTGGCCGAATACCGTCAGGTGAGTACAGAGTCCCCTGAGCCCGATGTCATTCGGTACGCGGCTGAACTACTTGACAGCGGCGCTCTGGTGGCCTTTCCAACTGAAACCGTTTACGGCCTTGGTGCTCGGGCCAGCAATCCGAAAGCAATTTCTGATGTGTTCTTGGCAAAGGGGCGGCCACTGACAGATCCGCTCATTCTCCATGTTGCTCGGGTCGAGCAGGTGCACGAGTTGGTCTCGAACTTTCCCGAGGCAGCAGCAGAATTAGCGGCCCGGTTTTGGCCAGGACCTCTGACGTTGGTGCTTCCTCGTCACCCAGATGTTCTTGACCTCATAACCGCTTCCCAACCGACAGTTGCAGTTCGAATTCCCTCGCATCCTGTGGCTCAAGCTTTGCTCATTGAAACGGGATTCGCGGTTGCGGCTCCATCGGCAAATCGCTTTGGTCGAATCAGTCCCAGTAGCGCTGCTCATGTCCTGAGTGAACTCGCCGGGCAGTATGACCTGCTGCTTGATGGCGGTCCAAGCACCATGGGGGTCGAATCAACAGTGGTTGACCTCTCGGGACCCGTGCCCAAATTGTTGCGTCCGGGCGGAGTCACGTTGGAGGAGCTGAATCTGGTCCTCAGTGAGATCACCTATGTCGACCGGGTCGTCGCTGCAGAGACAACGAATGCAAATGCACCGGGACAGTTCTTGCGGCATTACTCACCCCTGACACCACTCGTGCTTGTCGAGGGGGAGGAGCCGCTGACTCAGCAACTCGTACAGGCGCTTGGCGACAAAGGTGTGACGGCACTGAGTGTGGAGATTCCTCAGGACCAGATTGAAGCGGCTCGCAACCTGTATCAATTGCTGCGTGAGGCTGATGCAACAGATGCAAAGCTGTTGCTCGTGCGTCCAACGCAATCAGCAGGTATTGG
>WLLG01000080.1 GCA_009700815.1 Actinomycetota bacterium | reverse complement strand
TCCGGTTCAGCTCAGACCGAGTACTTTTCGCGCATTCTCTCGCAAGAATTTTGGCCAGACTTCATCCTTCAGTGGCACATCTGGCATTTCGGAGAAGATGCGATCCAAGGTCAGACCCATGGGGAAATAGCCCCCGTACATCACCTTGTCGCTACCACGCGTATTGGCGTAATCGATGATTGCTTTGGGGTAGTACTTCGGCGCAAAGGCAGAGGTCGAGTAATACAGATTCGGCCACTTAATCATGAGCTTGACTGCTAGCTCCTCCCATGGCTCTGCACCGTGACGCATCACAATGGTCAGTTCCGGGAAGAACCAGCAGACCTCATCAAGCAACTCGGGCTTCTGACATGCCATTGGAACTCGCGGGCCGGGCACCCCGGTGCACATAAATACGGGAATGTTCAACTCGCAGCATTTGGCATAAATCGGATACCAGCGCTTGTCATTTATTGGTACCTGAGGGTGATATCCCGCAGGAAACCCTGCCAGCGCTCGCAGCCCAGTTGTCTCATAGGTCTTGACGATCTGCTCCACGGCCTTCATGCCCTCGTTGGGGTCAACGCCAATCGAGGGCAAGAACCGGTCGGGGTGTTCGTTCAAAGCCCTGAGTTGGTTCTTTCCCCCAGCACCAATCATGGCCATCTCGATTCCGTGATGATCCATGAGCGCCAGAGTGTGCGCCACTGTGTCCTCGCCAGCCTCAATGGCGCCGGGCACCTTCTTGAACATGTATTGAGCAGGGAACTCAAACTCTTCCTTCGAGGCGGTGTCCTTGAGGTTGGGCGCAAGAAACTCGTAGATAGAACGAACATCGTCAAAGGGCAGGTCCATCATCGTGTCGATGATTCCAATTCCAGAAGGCATAGGCATACTCGCCAACGTAGCGGAAGAATAGAACCCGGTTCTCACTGTCTCGCTCCCCCTACAGCCTGGCCTGCGCGGTTTCAGACAGTTCCCGTTGTTTCAGACAGAATGGGTTGGTGAATGATTCCGTAGACACCAGTGCCGACAATCTGCCCCGGCCCAATATTTTGCTGATCACATTGGATCAGTTCCGGGCCGAATGCCTATCCACGGCGGGGCACCCCAACGTAAAAACCCCCAATCTTGATCGACTCGCCGAACAAGGCTTGCGCTTTGCAAACCACTACAGCAACTGCGCCCCTTGCGCTCCTGGTCGCGCATCGCTGCTCACTGGACTCTGGCAAATGAACCACCGGGTAACGAACAACGGCGCACCCTTGGCAGACAATCTCCCGATGCTGCCAAGGGAACTGCGCAGGGCGGGCTACGACCCAACCTTGTTTGGATACACCGACACTGCGCTTGACCCAGCCACTTTGGAATCCGACGATCCCAGGCGATGCAGCTACGAGCAGCCCATGGATGGCTTCTCGGTAGGTGTCCTACTTGACGACAACATCGATCCGTGGATCGACTGGCTCGCGGATCAGGGCTTTGCGGTACCCGATGAGAACCGAAAGATCTATGACCCCGCAGAGGTTCCAATTCCCGAGGGTCGAGGGGCAACCTGGCCACCCTCTACCTACTCAGCGCAGCAGACCGAATCGGCTTTTTTGACCGAGGCGGCACTGAACTGGATCTCCTCACCGGACCGTGGAACTCAACCTTGGTGCGCGCACTTATCGTATCTACGACCGCATCCCCCGTACCTTGCCCCCTCGCCCTATAACGACATGTTCGACCCAGCCGACATGCCCGAAGTGGTGCGTCACCCGAGCATGCAACTTGAAGCCGAGCAACACCCGTTCTTGGCCGCAGCCCTCACCATCGTGCCCTCCCCCGCCGAGGAACTCGACCAGCGACAACTGCAAGCGACCTACTTCGGCATGATCGCAGAAGTGGACCATCAGGTTGGGGTACTACTCGACGGCCTCGACCAACTCGGTTGTACCGAGAACACCATCGTGATCCTGACTTCTGATCACGGTGAACAACTAGGCGACCACTGGTTCGTCGAGAAGCTGGGATTTTTTGATCAGAGCTATCGGATTCCACTCATCATCCGGGCACCTGGCCGTATCGAGCAGGCAGGCCGCGTGATCGAGGCCTTCAGTGAGAATGTTGACATTTTCCCAACGCTGCTTGAGCTCATTGGAGCGACCCCACCTGATTTTTGTGATGGTGCAAGCCTGCTGCCGTTCCTCGAGCAACCAGCCTTGGCTGCGTCTGGACCAGAGAACTGGCGATCGGCCGTGCAGTTTGAATTCGACTTTCGCGAGCCCAACAGCACCATCATCGAGTCGATCTTCGGTATTCGTCAAGATCAGTGCGCCATCTCTGTGATCCGCGATCACGAGGCCAAATATGTGCACTTTTCCGGCGGATTACCGCCACTTTTTTATGACCTGCGAGAGGATCCAGAGGAACTGCACAACGCAGCGCAGGACCCGGCTCTGGCGAGCAGGATTCTGGGCTACGCGCAACGCCTACTCAGCATGAAGCTGGAACATAGCGACCCCCGCCTTGCCAATACGCGGGCCACTGGGTTTGGAACCATTCATCGAGCCGACCCACCCCGGCCAGGTAGCCAGTCACCGACCTAGGCCGCAAGAACGGTAGAGTAGCAACCTCGCCCGGCTTCCTTTTTTGGTCGCCCTGACACTGTCTCGAACAGCCATGGCCAGTCGGTTCCGCATTCCGAGTCCGCGTCCCCTGGAGTTTCGCCGACGGTTGGTAGATCTCCTTGGGCCGACCGGGGATGCAACGCGCCAAAGCTTGGTAGCGCTCGGAGTCAACTCGTGCACCAGCTTTGCGGCGGGAGCTGTACTTGGCTCGATTACCGGCACCCTGGAACTGCTCCCTGGGTTACTCGTCATGATTCCTGCTGCAATTGGCTTGCGAGGCAACATCTTTGGTGCAGTCGGAAACCGAATCTCGACTGCTATTCACACGGGTACCTTTCGCGTCTCTACCAAGCGCGAATCCGTACTCATTCAGAACGTTCTGGCCTCGATGTCGCTGACCTTCATGCTGTCGCTTTTGCTTGCGTTTCTAGCCAAAGTCATCTCGGTGGCTTTTGGTATCGCCAACACGATCAGCGTGATCGACTTGGCACTGATCTCTATTCTCGGCGGCGTCATCGCCAGCGTGATCGTGCTAGCGGCCACTGTCTTGCTCGCAATCGGTGCGGTGCGTAGAGAGTGGGACCTTGACAACCTGGTGGCACCCACGGTGTCCACGCTGGGAGACGTCGTCACCATCCCCGCGCTGTTCCTTGCGACAAAGGTTCTGGGCCACGGATCGTTCACCACTGCAATCGGCTGGCTCATGATTCTGCTCACTCTGATCGTGATCCTGGCAAGCCTTCGCACCCACTTAGCATCGTTCCGTCAGATCATCCGTGAGTCCTTGCCCGTACTGAGCATTGCCCTCGTGCTGTCTACCTTGGCGGGCATCGCAGTTGAGAGTCAGATGGCTCTGTTCACCGGGTATCCCGCCCTCCTGGTTCTGCTCCCTGCCTTTGTCAGTTCTGCGGGCGCGCTTGGCGGCATCCTTGCGAGCCGCATGGCCACAAACTTGCATCTCGGTCTTGTTGAACCTGTCATGCGCCCAGGCAGAGAAGCACGCCGTGATGCGCTGCTCGTCCTGCTCATTGGGTTTCCCGTCTTTGTATTCAATGGAGTCGGCGCCTACGTCATCGGCACCCTCCTGGGCCAGGCAAGCCCCGGTTTGGGTTGGATGGTGGCATCCTCGCTGGCCGGCGGACTCATTGCTGTGATCTTCGTGATTGCGTTGGCCTATTACGGCACCATCGCCGCTTGGCGATCCAAGCTGGACCCCGATACCTACGGAATTCCGGTGGTAACTGCCTCGGTTGACTTCGTGGGAGTACTCGCGCTGATTTTGGCTCTCGTCACCTTCGGTATCACCTGAAACTGCCAGAATCAGGCTCTTCAGCTCGAGCCTGTTTGATCAGCTCGACCCGAGTAGTTCTGTCACGAGCGCTGCAACGGGGCTGCGCTCAGAACGAGTCAGGGTGACGTGCCCAAACAGCGAGTTGCCGCGCAAGGTCGACACGACCGATGCCACGCCGTCATAGCGACCCACATGAAGATTGTCTCGTTGTGCAACGTCGTGAGTCAGAACTACGCGGCTCCCGGCACCCAGACGAGTTAGTGCCGTCAGCAACACCATTTTCTCTAGGTTCTGAGCCTCATCAACAATCACAAACGTGTCGGTCAAGGTCCGGCCCCGAATATGTGTGAGCGGCAGTACCTCGAGCAATTTGCGAGCAATAACTTCTTCAATTACCTCGGGACCAGCAATGGACTCCAAAGCGTCGTTGACTGCTGCGGCCCAGGGGCCCATTTTTTCGTCAGCATCGCCAGGAAGAAAACCAAGATCCTGTCCACCCACCGCATAGAGCGGTCGAAACACAATGACCTTCTTTTGAGTTCGACGTTCCAACACCGCTTCTAGGCCAGCGGCTAGCGCCAAGACTGACTTGCCGGTTCCTGCAGGGCCGCCAAGTGAGACGATTCCAACGCTGTCATCGCTCAACAAGTCGAGTGCAACACGCTGTTCCGCGGAGCGGCCGCGCACGTCAAACAAGTGGCGATCACCATCCAACAAATGGGCGCGGCCATCACTATGCAAACGTGCCAAAGCCGAGCTGCTTGGCGAACGCAATACCAGTCCCGCGTTCGTTGGCAGATCGGCAGCCTCGGCCAAGAACAGACTGCGCTCTTGGTACAGGCGATCGATGGTTTCGGCTTCGGTTGCAAGCTCAACGAGACCAGACCAACCCTCTGCCCCGCCAGTGATTTCGTTGCGGTACTCCTCTGCGCCGAGGCCGGCAACAGAGGCCTTCAGGCGCAAGGGAAGGTCCTTACTCACCAGGGTGACAAGCAGACCTTTATCAGCCAGGTTGCGACCGACAGCAAGGATTCTGTGGTCATTTTCGGAGCTTGAAAAAGCTGCCGGCAAGCTCGACGTATCGACATGGTTGAGTTCCACACGAACCGTGCCGCCAACGTCATTCACCGGAATTGGCTCAGTCAGCGTTCCATGTTCGATGCGTAAGCGTTCTAAGTACCTCAGGGCTTCCCGGGCGGACCAGCCCAGCTCGGGGTGGAGGCGCTTGGCCTCCAGCTCCATGAGGACCACGAGCGGGACAACCACTTCGTGCTCTTCAAACTTTTCCAGTGCTGCAGGGTCCGCTAGCAGCACTGAAGTGTCGAGGACGTAGGTGCGGGTTTCGATCATCCGACGGTACCTCTCGGAGAAGCAATCTTCGCGGCATGCCAGCCGGCAAATCTATGAACTTCTTATGAACGAAGATCGAACCGGATTTTGCCGCGCCTCATTAGAGTAGAAAGAGATCTATAACGCAGCCGCACCACATTCACGAACCCGAGGAGGACACACCATGAGCGATGATCCAACAGGACAATTCACGCCACCACCGGTACCTCCGCCCTATAACCCAGCACCCACAGGCCCACCGAGTGCACCTCCAACCGCTTGGGGCGAGTCCACGCTGGGTTCAGCAGCAGTTCCGACAACGCAAGGATTTGCTGCTCAGCCCGCAACTGCTGAGCCAAAAAAGTCTCGTGCCGGACTCATTATTGGCATGCTCGTGATTCTGGCCCTAGTCGCAGGAGCCGCCTTTGTCGGCGTTGCTACCGTGCTCAACTCCGGGCCAGAGCTCGCACTGACGGTTCGCACCTGCCAGATCGAGGCCGACGGCTCGCTCACTGCTACTGGTTCCTACACCGGCGCATCGGATTCCACCTCTCTGGTGGTCAAGTTCATCGAGGTCACCACCAAGGACTTGGTTGCCTCAGACAAAGTGACAGAAATCAGAAGTACCGGGAATGGTAACTGGGAAGGCACCGGGAAAGCCGGTGACTCTGTGCAACAAGTCACCTGCGAGATCACCAGCACGAAGAGCTAAGCGCGCGGGTGATCTGACGGGTCGTCAGGCATGCGACTAGCTTGCAGATCATGAACCTCGACTTGACCGCCGAGGAGTTGGCATTCCGCGAGGAAGCCAGCACCTGGTTGCGTGAGAACCTGCCCACAGAAGCTCGGCCCCCAGAGGGCCAAGAGATGCGGGCCTTCGATTTAGCCTGGCAACGAACCCTCTTTGACGGTGGCTGGGCTGGCATCAACTGGCCCACCGAGTACGGCGGGCGTGGCCTGACTGATATCCAGCAGATGATTTGGTACGAGGAGTTTGCCAAGGCAAACCCACCGTTCACTCTGAACAACTCCTGCACTTTCGTGGGCAATCTGCACGGCGGGCCAACCATCATCGTGAATGGCAACGAGGAGCAGCGCTCTACCTACCTTCCTCAGATCCTGAAGGGTGAAGCCGTCTGGTGCCAAGGTTTTTCTGAGCCAGGCTCGGGCTCCGACCTAGCCAGCTTGAGCACCAAGGCAGAGATCGACGGAGACGAACTCGTCGTGACTGGTCAAAAGACTTGGACCAGCTATGCCCATGTTGCAGATGTGCAAGAACTCTTGGTACGTACCGACCCGACCGCTCCGAAACACAAGGGCATTACCTGGGTGGTATGCGATATGAAGTCGCCCGGGATTGAGATCCGTGAGATTCGCACCATGAGTCACGTCACAGATTTTTGCGAAGTCTTTTATGACGAGGTTCGCATCCCGATGAGCAATGTGGTGGGAGGGCTTCATAACGGCTGGCGCACTGCAATGTCCACCTTGGGATTTGAGCGCGGCACTGCGTTCATGGCTGATCAGGTCGAGCTTGCGGCAACAGTGGAACGACTCATCGAGGAGGCCAAAGTCCGAATTGGTCCGGACGGCAAACGTCCCGCAATACAAGATGATGAACTTGCCCGCAGGCTTGCGCTTGCTCGAGCAGAGGTGGCCGCCTTGCGAGCCATGACCATCACTGGAATCTCTCGCAATGCTCGAACGGACACTCCAGGACCAGAAGGCTCAATCGTGCGGCTCTTTCACGGAGAACTTCATCAGCGGGTGTACCAACTCGCACTCGACATCATCGGAGCCGATGCACTTCGCCTGACCGAGGTTGACGGAGAAGGCGTTTGGACAGGCCCATATCTGCAGTCCTTTGCCTACACCATCGGTGGCGGCACAAGCGATATTCAACGCAACATCGTGGGCGAGCGTGTGCTCGGCCTGCCGCGGGCCTGAGGAGCACAAGATGGATCTCTTACCAACCGAAGAACAAGACGAAATTATCAACACGGTTCGCAGCCAACTCGAACGCAACTTCGACCTGCATGCGCTGGCCGAACTCGATGGCGCCAACTCGGTGGTGGATTCGGCGCTTTGGAAACAATGCGCCGAGCTTGGTTGGTTTGGATTGGGGCTACCAGAAGCCCTTGGCGGAGTCGGATACACCTTGGCCGAGGAGGCCCTGCTCTTTGCCGAGATTGGCACCCACTCAGCCCCCGGACCGTTCTTAGCAACTGTGTTAGCTGCTCGCCTAGCCGCAATGGTGGGAGCTACTGAGCTTGCAGCTCAGATCTTGTCGGGAACGCAACTCGTAGCGCTTGCAGAGCCTCACGGAGATACTGCTGCTGTTGCAGGTGCAACTGTCTCGGGTACCTTTCGCGTCACCGACTTTGGTGGAGCAGATTTGGTCTTGGTACTCGTAGGTTCCAGCGCTGCCATCGTGGCCGCATCAGACCTTGTTGCCGAGCCTCTTGCCTCGCTCGATCGCCTAGTTCCCACTGCTATTGGAACCGTCTCGCAGGTGCCGGCACTGTGTTACCAAGACGATGCCTCAGGGCTTCAACTTCGAGCCACGGTGCTGATTGCAGCCGAACTCGCTGGTATCGCAACTGCGACTGCGCAGCAGTCAACGCAGTACGCCAAGGACCGCGAACAGTTTGGAACTCCGATTGGCTCATTCCAAGCGGTGAAGCATCGCTGTGCAGATATGGCGGTGCGCGCTGACGCAGCCAACTCACTCGTTCGCTACAGCGCGATTGCAGTTCTCGACGGCCTTCCCGATGCTGCTTTTCACGCTCATGCTGCACGCGTAGTTGCAACGAATGCCGCAATTGAGAATTCGCAGATCAACGTGCAGAATCACGGCGGCATTGGGTTCACCTACGAACACACTGCTCACCGGTTTGTAACACGAGCTCAGGTACGGTCTCGCACAGTGGGCGACCTGCGGTCGCACCTTGGCGGACTCC
>WLLG01000008.1 GCA_009700815.1 Actinomycetota bacterium | reverse complement strand
GTCTATGTCTTAGCTATTGGCACAACCGCAGGTGTGGCGGCAATGGCAGCAACGCTCATGCCTGCCCTGCGGCGTGCTGATATCTCGCTGCGCTGGGACTTTCGCCCTCGACATCCCGCAGTGCGATCGGTGCTTCGGCTGTCGGGTTGGACTGTTGGGTTTGCAATTTCTAACCAGATTGCGTTGCTCATTGTGCTGACGCTGGCCCGAGGTGCAGGAACCGGCGCTGTGTCTGCATATCAGTACGCCTTCATTTTCTTCCAGCTTCCCTATGGGCTCATCGCCGTGTCACTCATGACAGCCGTCCTCCCCGAGCTGGCTACTGCAGCCAACAATGGTGACACTGCCGCATATGTAGAGAAGTTCCGAGAAGGTCTGAGCCTGTTACTGACGTTCATGATTCCTGCAGCTGCAGCCTATTTCCTGTTGGGGCGGCCGCTCATTGCACTCCTGCTGCAACGCGGCGAGTTCGATGCAGCAGCTACCAAAGAGACCCTCACCATGCTGATCGGATTCAGCGTTGGCATGCCAGCCTTTGCCGTTTTCTTGTATTGCGTTCGAGCCCTTCATGCTCGCCGAAACACTCGTACACCGTTCTACCTAAATCTGTTTGAGAACGCCCTCAACGTGGCCCTCGTCATTCCGTTAGTCGCAGTCATCGGGCAAACCGGCTTGTCGCTTGCATACTCGCTCGCTTACTGCGCAGCTGCAGTCGCTGCCGTGATTGTGCTCAATCGCCATGTTCATGGCTTACTCACACTGGCAACACTGCGGATGCTCATGCGATCTCTCTTGGTATCGGCCTGTGTCATTGTGGCGTTAGCAGCTGTGGTTCTGTGGGCACGGCCCCACCTTGGGGACCTAGGCGAGTTATTAGTCGGCCTAGCCGTAGCCATTCCCGTCTTCGCCGTGGCCACGCTGGTGTTTCGGCCCTACGGCTTCGACCCGCTCGTTAACCGACTCCGCCGACGGAGCAGTTCTTCTGCCACTAGCGGCTAAGCACCAAACCCCCCGTTTCGTTATGCGCCTGACCCTCCCTGAAGGGTCAGGCGCATGACAAAGCGGGTTGGGAAACTTGTACGACCTTGATGCGGTCTTGCCGTTAGGCTGTCGGCCATGTGGAAATCTTTGAAAAAATGGTGGAAATACATGGGTGCCAAGCTCTCGAATACGTTCGACGAGAATGCTGATCCCAAGATTCAGCTCGAGCAGGCAATCACCGAGGCTCAGGAGCAGCACCGGCGCCTCAAAGAGCAGGCTGCAAACGTCATCGCCAATCAGAAGCAGACCGAGATGCGATTGGCAAAGGTGCTTGATGAGCTAGAGAAGCTCAATCGCAATACACAACAAGCTGTGATCATGGCCGATGAGGCCGCAAAGAGCGGTGACGCGGAGAAGGCTGCTGCGTTCCTCAATACCGCTGAAACCTTCGCAAATCAGCTCATCTCCAAAGAGTCTGAGGCCGCAACTCTCAAGGAACTCGCTCTGCAATCAGCGCAAGCCTCGGATCAGGCCAAAGCTGCCGTGCAGCAGAACTCGCGGGTGCTTCAACAGAAGTTGGCAGAGAAGCAAAAACTGCTGTCACAGCTTGACCAAGCAAAGATGCAGGAGCAGATGAACACGGCTATGTCCTCGCTGACAGAGCAAGTTGGCCAAGATGTTCCGACTCTTGACGAGGTTCGAGAGAAGATCGAGACTCGCTACGCCAAGGCCAAGGGAACCTCAGAGATTCAGGGCCTGTCTGTTGAGTCCAAGATGCTCGAGGTAGAACAAGCCTCGGTGAACTTCGAGGCGAATGCCCGGCTCTCAGAGATTCGATCTCAGCTCGGTATCGCCGAAACCACTGCTGCCGACCCTGCTGCTGACGCTACGACTGCTGCAACCTCCCCCGAAGAGGGCCAGGCGGCAACTGCTACCGGAGACACTCCCTAAGTTTCGTACGGACGAGCCTGCCTAGGGCAGGATAACGAGATCATCGCAGTGCACGATCTCGCCTGAGCGGCCTGCCAACTCAGAGGAGCGACGACCCGCGAGTTCTTGAACCGACTGGGCATTCAATCGTGTCAGACCCTTGGCGATCACAGTGCCGGATTCGTCGGCTATCTCGACTGCCTCTAGCGCCTCGAACTGGCCGTCAACTGACCTCACCCCGGCAGCGAGCAAGGAAGTTCCACCTTGGCTCAGGGCTTTGACTGCACCGGCATCCACCTGAATCCGACCCGCCGATGGCAGCGCAAATGCAATCCAGAGCTTTCGGGCAGATAGCTGATTGTCGCGGGCATGAATCGTGGTTCCCACACCAGGAACCTGATTGACAGCATCACGCAGAACGTCTGATCGCGATGCGGCAGCGATCACAGTTCGGACTCCCGACCATGCGGCGATCTTGGCAGCAGACAACTTCGAGGCCATCCCGCCACTACCGCGAGCGGACCCGGCTCCCCCGGCCAACTGCTCAAGTTCGTGATCAATCTCGATGATCTCTTCGATCAGAGAGGCTTGCACAGTGCTGCGGGGGTCAGCATTCATCAGACCCGGCATATCTGTCAGCAAGACGAGCAGATCTGCAGAGATGAGGTGCGCAACAAGGGCCGCAATGCGATCATTGTCGCCGAAGCGAATCTCATCGTCTGCGACTGCATCGTTCTCATTGACCACGGGAATCACTCCGAGTTCGATGAGACGTTCGAGTGTGCCTCGGGCAAACAGATACTGAGCGCGCACCATAAAGTCATGAGGGGCTAACAGGACCTGTCCTGCGACAAGGCCCTGCCCGGCGAGTTGCTCATTCCAGGTCTGCATCAGGCGAGCCTGTCCCACTGCAGAGACGGCCTGAAGCGTTGTTGAATCAGTCGGACGTGAAGCTGCATCGAAGCCAAGAAGTGGCAACCCCGAGGCCACGGCCCCGGACGAGACAACCACGACCTCATGGCCCAAGGAGCGCAATTCTGCTAACTCAATGCTGAGCTTATGAATGGACTCTGAAGCAATGACCCCGTCATCATCGGTCAGACTCGAGGAACCAATCTTGACTACCAACCTCATGTTGGGCTCGACCCTCGTTGCACGTAGATAACTTCGGTCTCTACGTCGGATTCGTTCACGTCCGATTCGTTCATATCCGAGTCGTTCACATCAGTGTCGACGGTTTCGGAGTCGTTCATATCGGAGTCGTTCGTATCTACTTCGGTGGCGTGAGACTCGCTCACATACGAGACACTGCCCCCGGGTGTTCCAGAGGGCGGTTCTTCCTCAAGCCAATCACCCGTATGGGCCTCGCGGTTTCTACGATGCCGAGCCACTGGAGCCGCATCGTCAAAGGGTTGAACCTCGAGTGTGTCGTCTGACTCATAGTCGAAGCTGAACTTCGCAATATGCACAACATCGCCATTGCGAGCCCCAGCACGAGCTAGCGCACGATCGACGCCAAGCTTGGTGAGTCGTTCCCGAGCCACATCGAGCGCCTCGGAATTGGTCATATCAGAGAGCCCCACTGCCCGGGTAGCTTCGCGGCCGATCACCTCGAAGCTGCCATCGTCCCTTCTCCCAATCTTGATTCCCTCTGCAACAGGACGCAGCGTCACAAATCCATCGGATTCAGGCTCGTTCGCTCGCGCAGTTTCTACTGCCCGTCGCAGCAGACCTAAAAGTTGTGGCACCCCAGCACCAGTGATTGCAGACACAGAGAGGCCATCGAATTGTGCAGCCTGATCGCCCTCAGCCATATCGGAGCGCGAACCAATGCGCACCCGCGGACGGTCCAACATGTCGGGGCGGTAACTCTCTAGTTCAGCCAACAAAACCCGCTCTTGTTCTTCTGGTGATCGCTCGGCGAGCGGAGAAAGGTCCAGCAGCAAGACCAGCGCCCTTGCTCGCTCGATATGCCGCAAGAACTGATGGCCTAGACCTCTACCCTCGGCAGCGCCCTCAATCAGACCAGGGATGTCGGCAACAACCATCTCGAAGGCAAGGCCATTTCCCTCGTTGATCCGAACCACACCCAAGTTGGGAACCAAGGTAGTAAAGGGGTAGTCGGCAATCTTTGGGCGCGCCGCCGAGATGCGTGAGATCAGCGTGGACTTTCCGACGTTGGGAAATCCAACGAGTGCAACATCGGCCATGAGTTTGAGTTCAAGCCACATCCAGCGCTCTTGGCCAATCTCACCCTGCTCAGCAAACCCCGGTGCGCGACGCTTATTTGATAGGAATTTCGCATTGCCTTTTCCGCCGATGCCGCCCTCGGCTGCTAGCCAGCGGTCACGATCGTGGACAAGGTCGGCCAGGATCTCTCCATCACGGTCTTTCACCGTGGTCCCGATAGGCACATGGACAAAGAGGTCATCGCCACCATGTCCGTGTTTCTTCTTGCCCGAGCCATGTGAGCCGTTGGTTGCCTTACGGTGCGGGTGATCTCGGAATGACAACAGCGAAGCAACATTTCGGTCAGCTACTAACCAAACATCGCCCCCAGATCCACCATCTCCGCCATCTGGGCCGCCCATGGCAACGTGCGCTTCACGGCGGAACGAGGTACATCCAGCGCCTCCATCTCCGCCTTTTACGTTCAGACCACACTCATCTACAAAGTTCGACACAGCATAAGGATACGACGAGTCGGCACTCTGCTCACTATGCAGATCCAGAGCAGCCCGCGTGGACTGTCCCATAGGGCTTCTAACATGAACATGTGAACAACTCAGAGCCGAACAACAACACAGAGCCTGAGGACCGCACAGCCCTCTGGGCTTCAACGATGGGCGGCCATCAAATAGGCGAGAAACCAATTCGTCTGGCTCATTCTGACTCCACAGCCCACATTGGAATCGCTGCGCGAATGAACCGCGCTACGCGTGAACACCTCGAAGAACTGACACTCGTCCGCGGAGCGACGGCTTCTGCAGGAGCCGGCAATCGAGTCCTACCCGAAGAGCCCGACTCAGAACGCACATGCTTCGAACGCGACCGAGACCGCATCTTGCATAGTCCGGCGTTTCGAAGGTTGTCGGGCAAAACCCAGGTCTTTGTGTTTCCCGAGGATCACCAACGAACCCGGCTCACCCACGCTCTCGAGGTTGCTCAAGTTGCCGTAGCAATCTCTCGATCACTCGGACTTAACCTGGCGCTTACCGAGGCAATTGCGCTGGGCCACGATTGCGGTCACGGGCCAGGCGGCCACGCAAGCGAAGATGCATTCTCCCCCTACATTCCCGGTGGTTACGATCACGCTGTCTGGGGTGCAGATACTGTGCTGCAGCCCCTCAACTTGTGTAGCGAGACGCTGGACGGAATCCGCAATCACTCCTGGTCGCGGCCAGCACCGCTCACCCCCGAAGGTGAGGTTGTCTCTTGGGCAGACCGCATTGCCTATGTATGCCACGACTTTGAAGATGCTGCACACGTGGGAATCGTGCTGCCAGAAGAACTCCCGACACTCGTACGCGAGCGCTGCGGGGAGCGCAGAAGCCAGCAGCTCAGTTCGTTCATCTCTGCTGTAGTTCAAGCTGCAAGGGAGACCGGGCAGATCGGCATGACCGACTCGTTGGCCGAAGCCCTCGCTGAATTTCGCCGGTTCAACTACGAGAAGATCTACATGCGTGCAGAGTCCCTAGCCCAGTCAGCCACCGTGATTCGGATTCTGCGTGCGCTCGTTGAGCATCACGGATCCCACCCAAATCAGCTGCCGGCACTACAAGCAACAGAAACGGCTCCAGAATCCGACTCGGAGGAAGCCCTCGCTCAGGCGGTCACCTACGTAGGTGGCATGACTGACCGATACGCATTTTTACAAGCTCAGCAACTCTTGGGCTGGAACCGCAACGACCTTCCGGTCGGCATTCTCTAGCCTTCGGCAGGCTTATTCAGCTGCAGGGAAGACGTTCACGATCTTGCGATTGCGTCGTGAACCGAACTTGACCTTGCCGTCGGCTAGCGCAAACAGTGTGTCGTCGCCGCCGATGCCGACGTTTTCTCCGGGGTGAATCTTTGTTCCGCGCTGACGCACGATAATTGCACCAGCGTGAACTACGCCGCCGTCGAATACTTTGACGCCGAGGCGCTTACTCTCTGAATCGCGACCGTTCCTTGTAGAACCGCCACCTTTGGTCTTCGACATGAGTGCTTTCTCTTCCTAGCTTGGAGGTACCGAACCGAGTGCGAGGTAGGGCGATGCCCTTAGCCTCGAGAGATTCCGGTGATCTCGATTGCCGAGTACGTCTGACGGTGACCCCACCGACGACGGTTATTGGACTTGTTCTTATAGGTGAAGGCGTTGATCTTGGGCCCTCTCACCTCTTCGACCACACGAGCTGAGACTGTGGCTCCCTTGAGCTGCTCTGGTGTAGCGAGCACGGTATCGCCGTCCACCAACATCACAGGACGGAGCTCAACCTCGCTCTCTGGCGCACCCAAGCGCTCAACACGCAGGCGCTGACCCTGCTCGACACGATATTGCTTTCCACCGGACTTCACGACTGCATACATACAGGTGCTGACTCTACCGGAGGAGACCCACTGAATGCACGTTGAGTATCTGCGACCTAGGTCAGAAACTCAGATGACAGCAGAACACCGCGCCCTTCACAGGGCTCACAGATAGTCGAGACAGATTCCAAAAGCCCTTCGCCAATGCGCTTTCTGGTCATTTCGACGAGACCAAGCTCCGAGATAGCAAACACCTGGGTACGGGTTTTATCCCGGCTCAGCGCCTCACGGAACTGCCGGCCGACCTGATCTCGATTCTCTTTGATTTCCATATCGATGAAGTCAATGACGATGATTCCGCCAATATCTCGCAGCCGAAGCTGACGTGCAATCTCTTCAGCAGCCTCGAGGTTGTTGCGAAATACTGTTTCTTCCAGATTTGAAGAGCCAACGTTTCTGCCAGTGTTGACGTCTATGACAGTCAGGGCTTCGGTGGCTTCGATGATGAGCGACCCTCCAGAAGGCAACCAGACCTTTCGATCCACGGCCTTGGCAAGCTGCTCCATCACATGGAAACGTTCAAAGATTGGCAGCGCCTCAGCTGAGCGATCGTAGAATTGCACCCTCTCTGCAAGAGCGGGAGCCACGGCTTCGACGTACTCCTTCACATCGGCATAGAGGGCCTCATCGTCGATGAAAACAGCCCGATACTCGGCACTAAACTCTTCTCGGATAAACCGCACTGCCAGCTCGGGCTCTCGGTACAACAGGCCTGGCCGATTCTGCTTAGCAGCAAGGTCAGAGATGCGATCCCATTGCTTGACCAGTCGGGCAACATCGCGTTCAAGCTCCTCTGCCGTGACCCCTTCAGCCGCTGTGCGAACAATCACACCATGCTGCTTAGGCTTGACACGATCGAGCAACTGACGAAGACGCTTGCGTTCATCATCTGGCAAGCGCTTGGAAATACCAAAGGTGCTCGAGTTTGGAACTAGCACAACAAAGCGGCCGGGCAGTGAGACTTCTTGTGTGAGCCGAGCACCCTTATGCGCAATGGGATTTTTGGTGACTTGGCACAGAATCAACTGCTTGGACTTGAGAACATCTTCAATCCGAGGCGGCTCAGCGCGCTTGTCGAGTTCTGAAGCATCGTGGACAACATCGCTGCGATAGAGCACCGCATTCTTGGGAGTTGCAATGTCAATGAACGCAGCTTCCATGCCTGGGAGCACGTTCTCTACCTTGCCGATATAGATGTTTCCGTGAATCTGAGTCGTGTCATCAGTGGGCTTGGATACATAGTGCTCGACCAAAGATCGGCCCTCGAGAATGGCGATTTGCGTAGCCTCACCTCGAACCTGCACATTCATTTGGAACCGGCCGACGGCGCGTCCGTTACGGCTCTTTCCGCCCCTCTGCTTGAGCGTCTTTTCGTCGAGCTGGAGGGGGTCCTCATCTAGAAGCACGGCTTCTACGGGCTTGGGGCGGTTCCCTTGGCGTTGGCCGCCCTGCTTCTGACCGCCGCCGTTCTGACCGCCCTGCTTTTGACCGCCACCGTTCTGACTGCCCTGACGCTGGCCGCCCTGCTTCTGACCGCCACCGTTCTGACGCTGACCACCCTGCTTCTGACCGCCGCTATTCTGGCCACCCTGCTTCTGACCGCCGCTGTTCTGCGCACCTGTGTCTTGGCCGCCCTCGGTCTGGGCACCTGTGCCAGCAGTACCGCCACCGCCGCCACCACCACGGCCGCGTCGGCGCCGCCGCTTGCGCGCTGCAGTAGTTCCCTCCCCTTGTTCTGCCGAACTAGCGGAAGTACTTGATGGAGTGGCAGTTGGAGTGGCTGACCTTGGGGCCGGCATGGAATCCCCAATCTGTGGCTTGCGAGGAGCCTCCGGTTGGGCTGCCTGTGGTGGAACCGCTGAAGGTACAGTTGCCGAATTTGTAGCCTGTGGTGGATTCGATTCGGTGTCCGACATGGGACACTCCTCTCATGGCGCCAACGCGCTCACGTGTGGAGACGGCTTTGGCAGGATCACTGAGTCCTGCGCTTAGCTGTCGTTCGTTTATATGAAGGTGGTTCAACCGGCTACGAGCGCAGGTTGATGGGTATGACAGGTCCACGGTCTTGATCGACTCGAACGTATGGTTCTCGTGATTTCTTAGATGCTGCGAAAAATGCACCATGTCTGACTTCAGAAATTCAACGCTCGAAGCAGTTGATGTAAGCGCCCCCGAGGAGTCGGGTTGGGCTTGGCTTCGCAGAACTCTTCCTAAGAATCCACGCACTGCTCTGAGCACAAGGTGAAACAGAGAGTCAAGGAAACTCTGAGGAAAGGGAGTGGTATCGACCGAATTCTTGGTGAATTCGACCTGAAGAGCGGACATGATGGTCTTAGTCTACTGCCACTCGAGCGCAATCGCCGTGCCAGTAGATCGGCGAATCTACAGCAGGGCAGTTCTGGGGCCGTTAGGCGTAGCGGTGCATGTGCACTGACTGCACTAGGCCCAAGGCAATACACGAGGCGACTACGGCGGATCCCCCCTGAGAGACCAGCGGTAGGGGGATTCCGGTGACAGGCATAATCCCCAGATTCATGCCCACGTTTTCGAAAATATGAAACAAAAACATCGACATCACACCAATACACAACAAGGTACCCATCGAGTCAGCAGCAAGTTGGGCCGCTCTCCAGATTCGCCAGATCATGATTGCAAAAAGAATCAGCAAGAGTCCTGATCCAACGAACCCGAATTCCTCGCCCGCCACAGTAAAGATGAAGTCCGTCTGCTGCGCAGGCACGTACCCCAGGCGAGTTGATGGCCCCTTCCCGAGTCCATAACCCGTCAAACCGCCCGACGAGATTGCAGTCTGCGCCTGATCGATGTTGTATCGGGCCTTGGCCGAGACGCCGTCTGGGTTAGCAAAGGCTGTCAGGCGATCTTTTTGGTACTGATCCAGAGCGCTGCTCTGCAAAATACCGAATACAGCAACTACGCCAAGAATGACCAAAATGGACAGGTGGCGCACGCGTACACCGCCCACGACCAGCATGCCGAGGCCGACTACGATGAACACCAAGGCAGAGCCCAAGTCTGGCTGCAGCATCGTGAGTGCCATCGGAACTCCCAGCAGGACTAGCGCTGTTCCAAGGCGTCGCAGATCAACCCGGTCTACTGAACCTAGGTACGAGGCAACCGCTAGGACAGTTGCAAGTTTGGCAATCTCGACGGGTTGAAACACGACGGGCCCAAAGGCGTACCAGCCCTTTGTTCCAAATGCGCCAAGCGATCCCAAAGGTGACAGCACTCCGGCTAACACCAACATCGCGACCCCGTAAATGATCTGCCACCAGTCAGCAATTCGGCGATAATCGATGAGGGATACGCCAAACATTGCAGCGATGCCTACAACAACAAACAATCCTTGCCGCAGCAGGATTCCAGCTCCCCCGGGGAACCTTCGCGTAGCGCTGTAGACCATCACCAGCCCAAACAGCAGAACTAGGCCGGTCGCCACGAGTAGCACGATGTCTACGTGCTTCCAACCAGAGGATACATCCCGCCCGCGAAACCCAGAGATCCTGCGGCGATCAACGCCAATCGATTGCATCAGTCTGCTGACCCTGATGTGACGTCATTTCCACTAGCTGCTGAAGCCGCCTCTGCCGCAGCCGCACATTCTGACTGATCGGCGCTTGGACATGCCGGCAACAAGGTTCCAAACGAGAGCGGCGCCATAATTCTGAAGGCTAATGGTGCTGCAACTTCGCCGCCGAAACCAGACTCTGGAATGACTACCGAAATGGCATACCGTGCGGGCTCGCCAGTGCCAGCCGGACCCCATGCCGCAAACAGCGATGTATCTGCCTTCTTTGAAACCTGAGCTGTTCCAGTCTTCCCTGCCATCGGCCACGCTGTTTTAGATGCCTGCCAAGAGGCAGAGGCCGTTCCGAACGCGCTTTGAGTCACGCCGAGCAGGCCATCGTAAATCTTGGCGTACTGATCGGGCTGAATCTGAATAGTGCCCTGAACCACAGGCTCAACTTGTCGGATGAGTGTGTAGTTCGCTGGGTCATTCGCTGGCAACGTCAGATCGCTTGGTCTTGTCACCTTTGTCACGATCTGCGGCTGATACCGAGTGCCGCCGTTGGCAAAGGTGGCGTAGCTGTTGACGAGCTGCAGAGGGGTTGCAAGAACGTCCCCTTGGCCAATGGAGGTATTGATGTTGTCTCCCGAGCGCCAGTCCCCTGTCATAAACAAGTCAGGCCGTGCCTCGAAGGCTGCCTTGCGGTTAGCCGGAGTGGGAAGACGACCAGGGTTCTCTCCTGAAAGAGGTACTCCCGTCTTTGCCCCGAGGCCAAACTGTGCCGCAGCATCCTGAATGGGAGTCTCCCCATATTGGTCCGTGAGATTCCAGAACTTGTCAGCGAGTTTGTAGAAATAAACATCCGAAGAAACGGTCAGAGCGGTAGCCATGTTGACTGTCCCGTGAGGGGTTGACCCTGCATTTCGGACCTCGCACTTTTCACCCTGGCAGTTCTCGATTGTGTACACACCAGGGTCATTGATCACTTCAGTGCCATTGCGAAGGTAGCCTGATTTGTAGCCAGCTAGGGCCGTGTACAGCTTAAAGGTGGACCCGGGAGCGTAGGTTCCTTGCAACGCCCAATTCACGAGCGGAAGGCCACTATTGGGATCATTAAAGGCCTCCCACTGCTCTTGAGAGATGCCATTGACTGTGACGCTCGGGTCGTAGTCGGGGTAAGAAGCCATGGCCAGAATCTGACCGTTTTGGGGATCTTCGATGACGACAGAGCCCTGCGGTGCGTTGAGACGGTTGTTCTCCTTGTCTCGTCGGCCTCGCAAGTCCTGAATCTTTGCAGCAAGCAGTCGCTCTGCATGGGCCTGCAGATCGATGTCAATGGTCAACCAAATATCGTCACCAACGACGGGCGACTCCAAAGAAAGCACATCAACAAGATCTCCCTTTGCGTTGACCTCGATTGTTCGTTCTCCGGGAACTGCTCGAAGGTCAGCCTCGTAGGACCGCTCAACCCCGCCCTTCCCAATCGAGTCACCGAGCCGGTAGTCAGTGAGTCTGCCGCCGGAGGCCCCTCCGGCGCCGTTTGCCAACGTTGTCGTTGTTGCTCCCGAGGAACTATCGGCGGGGCTTGTTGGTTGAGTCGTGGCCGGTCGAGTCGTGGTTGTAGAAGTAGTTGAGGCACTGCCAGAACCTGGGAGTTGGCCGCCGCGTTCAACGAGTTCCTTCTCATTGATTTCGCCCACATAGCCAAGTAAGTGGGCGGCGAGATTGCCGTATGGATAGGAACGGATTGCCTTGCGTTCCACAATGATTCCCGGGTAGCGATCGGCCCGCTCCATCAAGTAGATCTCTACGCTCGGGTCAACGTCATCAGCAATCGGAACGTACTCCTGCGGCGCATAGCGAAGATCTGCATACCGCTTCTCAATCAGGCTCAGCTTGGTGGGGACACCGAGTTGCTGCAGGGTGTCCGCCAGCGAGACAAATACTGCATTGCGTTCTGGCTGCTCCATCTTTCGCAGCGGTTCGCGATCCAGCGAAACCACTATCGAGGTCTCGCTGTCTACAAGAATCTTGCCGTTGCGATCGAGAATGCGCCCGCGAGGTCCCTCCTCATGAATGACCCGAACCCGATTCGATACCGAGGCTGCTTCGAAGGCCTGTCGGTCAATTCCCTGCAGGAACCAGAGTCGCATGAACAATGCCAAGAACAAAGAGACGGCAACGATTCCGATAGCACTCAAGCGGACGTGCGTTGAGTCAGTATCCATGAGGAACGTCCATGTTGTTCAGGAGAATGTTCATGAAAACAATCGCATCAGTACGCCCGCGAGTTCAGACCAAGACCTTCGGCCCAGCGGCACAATGGAAGTGCTGCTAAACACAACACCCCATTGATCCCTGAAACGATAGTGATGATCAGCCATAGTCGCGGGTCGGATAATGAGTGTGCTCCCAGCAACTGGCTGAGACATGCGTACATCAGCACGCCGACTGCGCTACCCACAGCAGCGATGGCCATTGAGATCAGACGCGTTGACCGAATCACGGAATCCTCGAGGACTCCTGCTGCAAAGCCAACAAGCGCAAAGCACAGTGCAGAGATTCCCAGGCTTCCGCTCAGAAGAAGATCATTGAGTAAGCCTGCGAAGAATCCAACAATCGCCCCACGAGAACTTCCTCCCAGAATGCCTGCACAGATTGCGAGCAACAGCATGATCTCGGGATGCACCCCTAGTGGTCGAAAATCCTGCAGGAAGCCAACCTGTATCAGGTAGGCCATCACGAGCAGCAGGCTCCACCGAAGGACGAGCGTGGACTCAGCGTTCACAAAGCGACCGCCCTTGCGCTCTTTGGGCTAGAAGCATCATCAGCTTGCCGGAACCCATTTGATGACCTGAACCACATCGAGTCGGCCAAACTGAACGGTGTAGTTGACCTGAAGCACCTGCACGCGGGCGGCTTCGTCCGGGGTGATTTTATCTACCGTTCCGATCGGGATAAACAGGTCAGGAGGCATGATGGAGTTCTCGATGCCCCCGGCAAACACGCTGTCCTTTGTCTGGACTTCATCAGTGAGGTCAATGCCCCGATCAACGATGAAAGTTCGGGTATTTCCTGTCCCATGACCGACCCCCTGATTCTGATCTGCCCCGACTGTTACGCCAACAGAAAAATCAGGATCTGTGATGAGTTGCACCACAGACCGCTTCGTAGTGACTCGCACAATCCTGCCCACCAGTCCACCCTTGGTGACCACGGGGTTTCCCACGGCTAGGCCAAGTTCGCTGCCCTTATCAATCTCAACTGTGTAATCAGAAAAGTTTGAAGAAGCGCCGCTAGTGACTCTGGCAATCTGGCTTTGGGTGCTACCCAAAAAGCTGATGTTGAGCTGCTCTTTCAACTTCGCGAGCTCTTCTTGGGCATTCCGCTCGCGCATGGCATTTGCCGTGTCTTGACCTAGCTCTGAGCGGAGCTTCTCATTCTCTTCTCGAAGTTCGTCGTAGCCAGTGATGCCATTCCAGGCGTTACGGAATGGAGTAGTTACCCAACGTGCTGCACTCCGAACGGGAGCAAGTGCGTCCCGCGAGCTGTCCCGAGCCGAGGAGATCATCGGAACCCCGCGAGCGTCGAGGGTAATGATGGTGATCGTGAGCAAGGTAATAACGAGCAGCACGTAACGCGAGCGCTGCCGGTTTTTGCCAGGCTGTGAAAGGGGACGCACGGACTTGAGTCCGGGACTCAGTCGCGACTTGAGGAGAAGAGAACACCGCGAAGGGCTTCAAACTCTTCGAGTGCCTGTCCTGCTCCAAGGGCAACTGCCTCGAGTGGTCGCGGAGCGATCTGAATGGGCATGCCCGTTTCTTGAGCAAGTCGCTCGGCAAGGCCCTTGAGGAGCGCTCCCCCGCCCGCCAGCATGATCCCTCGCTCCATAATGTCAGCGGCAAGTTCCGGAGGAGTTTTATCAAGAGTGACCTTGACTGCATCGACGATGCTCGACACGGGCTCTTCTATTGCCTCACGAATCTCGTTTGTGGAGGTGACGATTGTTTTGGGCAAGCCAGTCACTAGGTCACGCCCACGAATCTCCGCCTGAAGCTCTTGGCGCAGCGGCCATGCGGAGCCGAGTTCCATCTTGACAACTTCAGCCGTGCGTTCACCTAAGGCCAAGCTGTATTCCTTCTTGATGAACTGAATGATCGACTCGTCGAGTTCATCGCCGCCAACGCGGACAGACTGACTTGTCACCACTCCACCAAGCGAAATGACAGCAACCTCAGTAGTGCCCCCACCAATGTCGACAATCATGTTTCCGGTGGGTTCTTGCACTGGCAAACCAGAACCAATCGCAGCAGCCATTGGTTCTTCAATGATGTGGGCGGGTTTGCGGGCTCCGGCAAACTCAGCGGCATCTTGAACTGCTCGTTGCTCAACCCCGGTGACTCCTGATGGCACACAAATAATCATCCGGGGTTTCGAGAAACGACTGTTATGCACCCGCTGGATAAAATAACGGAGCATGATCTCGCAGACCTCGAAGTCGGAGATCACTCCATCTTTCAGGGGACGAATCGCAGCAATATGCGCTGGCGTGCGGCCAATCATTCGCTTGGCCTCGGTACCAACCGCAACGGCTTTGCCGTCTGCGACTCGAATCGCAACAACGGAAGGCTCCGATAACACGATTCCTTCACCACGGACATAGACCAAGGTGTTTGCCGTGCCGAGATCAACAGCCATGTCACGGCCTAGAAAGTTTGAATTCATCCGAGCCATAAGGGTCCTCACGCTAGCCCCTGCAACCTGCATGGAACAGGGGCAAAATGGGGCGCTGAGCAGACTCGGCTAGGTGATCAGAAAACGCACCCTACCAAGTTCGCAACACAACTGTAACAAATGGATCCGTAGCTGGCCAAGCGGTCAACCACGGGAAACCTCAGGATGGGAACCAGAGAGCAATCTCACGGGCCGCAGCCTCGTGACCATCGGACCCGTGCACCAGATTCTCATTCGTGGTTGTTGCGAAATCACCACGAATTGAACCCGGCTGCGCCTCGGCGACCTGGGTTTTGCCAATCAAGGTGCGCATCAAGTGAAAAGTCTGGTCCTCAGGGCCCTCGACCACGAGCGCCACTACTGGGCCGCGGGTCAGAAAGTCGACCAACTCTCCGTAAAACGGCTTGTCTGCATGCTCCTCGTAGTGAGCCTCTGCAAGCGGGCGGTCCGGGACTCGAAGATCCATTCGCAGGATCTTCAATCCCTTTCGTTCGATCCGAGTAACGATCTCGCCGACGAGTCCACGTTCTACTGCATCGGGTTTGCACATGATAAATGTCTGATTCACCCTCCTCACGCTACGCATCAACTGGACCTAAAGGCGAACTGAGGCACTCAGGCAGCGAGGATCCGCCGCGTTCTGGGTCTGCAGTCAGCGCTTGATAGTTCCGTGAGGCCGGCTAGTACCCCAAAGCTTGCTAGTTCCCCGAAGCTTGCTAGTTCTGTGAGTCAAACGAGAGAACCACTGTTTGCGCTGGCTCGAACATCCTGAACGATCCCGTTATCAACACCACATCTTCTTCTGCAGCTAGCGCGAGTGCCCGGGCCACGGCCGAGGCGGGGTCACCGACTGTCTCGTGAGCTATGCCTCGCTTGGCACAGGCAGCGGCCAAGACAGCCGCTGACACGCCTCGGCTTCCATCCAAGCTGCAGCACAAAATAAGATCAGGGCGAAGTTCTGATACTGCTGCGACGGAGCGGTCAGGGTCTCGACCCGCAAGCAAACCCAGCACAATGATCCGGGTACCAGCGGGCGCAAACTCATCTTCCAGAGTTCTTGCAGAAGCCCTCAATGCATCGGCGTTATGGGCCCCGTCTACCACGACCAATGGGCCATAGCGCAACACTTCGAAACGACCAGGAAGCTTGAGCGATGCAAACCCCTCGGCAACAACTTCTGCGTCGAGTGCAGTTCCAAAGAAGGACTCGACTGCAGCAACAGCAAGAGACGCGTTGGCAACCTGATGGGCACCATGCAGGGGAAGAAACAGTTGCTCATAACGGCCGAACACACCCTGCAGGTCAACAAGGTGTCCGCCGATGGCAACCTGATCGTCTACCGCAGCGAAATCAACTCCGAGCCGAACCAGGGATTCAGGGCCTTCAGCAACAAACACTTCAGCAAGGTCAGGGTCAACTTCTCCAATGACGGCAATGCTCTGCGCCTTGATGATCCCTGCCTTCTCTCCGGCCACAGCTAGTTCCCAGCCTGGCGCGAAATCTGTGTGATCCCCTTGGATTGAGGTCACTACAGCCACAGCAGCATCGGCCACATTCGTGGCATCCAAGCGACCCAAGAGCCCCACCTCGATGACTGCAACATCTACGGGGGCCTCGGCGAAGTAGCGAAACGCTGCAGCCGTGATCACTTCAAACCAGCTTGGCTGCACCGCGAGTAATGGCTCGACTGCGGCAATACCGGACAGGACTTCGGCTAAGTCAAGGTCAGAAATCTCGGAGCCATTTCTGCTGATTCGTTCGTTGACCCTGCGCAGGTGTGGACTCGTATACGTCCCCACTGTCAGACCGCTTGCCTGCAACAACGATGTCACCATGGCAGCAACGGTGCCTTTGCCGTTCGTTCCAGTGATGTGAATGACGGGGATGTCCTGCTGCGGATCCCCGAGGAGCGACATGAGTTCCCTCATGCCCACTAGCGACAACCCTGCGATTCTTCCAGCGGCAATCGAAGTAGTTGCAGTCTCATGATCGAGGCGGGAGTCGTGCCACCTCAGGGCTTCAGCGATGTCCACTACTGGCAGCTAGGTCAGGATGCTGCGCGCTTTGGACGAGCAGTACGCGGCTTGGCGGAACGGGCAATCAGCTGAGGCTCACTCTTTCGGGCTACCACGTCAGCATCGATAACTACACGGTGCACGTCGCTCCGCGAGGGCAGTTCATACATCACTCCGAGCAGCACTTCTTCAAGAATCGACCGCAGCCCGCGGGCTCCCGTGCCACGCACTAGTGCGAGTTCGGCAACTGCAACTAGGGCATCCTCGGTGAACTCAAGTTCGGCGTCTTCAAGCTCAAAGAACTTCTGATACTGCTTGACGAGTGCATTCTTTGGCTCCACCAGAATGCGGATCAGAGCATCACGATCCAAGCTGTCGACAACGCCGATGACGGGAAGCCGGCCAACGAACTCGGGAATTAAACCAAACTTGAGGAGGTCCTCGGGTAGCACCTTCGAGAAGAGATCGCTCTCGGAGCGCTCGCGTACCGAACGAATCTCGGCACCAAACCCAATCCCCTTGCGATTGCTGCGCTGCTCAATGATCTTGTCCAGACCAGCGAATGCGCCGCCGCAGATAAACAGAATATTGGTGGTGTCAATCTGAATGAATTCTTGATGAGGATGCTTGCGACCACCTTGAGGAGGAACCGAGGCAGTAGTTCCTTCCAGAATCTTGAGCAAGGCTTGCTGCACGCCTTCACCAGAAACGTCACGGGTGATGGAAGGGTTTTCGGACTTTCGGGCCACCTTGTCGATCTCGTCGATGTAGATGATGCCAGTCTCTGCCTTTTTCACATCGAAATCGGCTGCTTGAATCAACTTCAGCAGGATGTTCTCGACATCCTCTCCCACATATCCGGCTTCGGTGAGAGCAGTTGCATCAGCGATTGCGAACGGCACGTTCAACATCTTGGCCAAGGTCTGAGCCAGGAAGGTCTTTCCGCAACCCGTTGGCCCGATCATCATGATGTTGGATTTAGCCAACTCGATATCTTCAGACCCGGGACGGGCGCCATGCTGAACGCGCTTGTAGTGGTTGTAGACCGCTACAGCGAGAATCTTCTTTGCTTGGTCTTGACCGATAATGAAGTCTTCAAGGAACTCAAAAATTTCTACTGGCTTTGGAAGTTCATCCAGAGAGAGTTCGCTGGTTTCTGCAAGTTCCTCTTCGATGATCTCGTTGCACAAATCAATGCACTCGTCACAGATGTACACGCCCGGGCCTGCGATGAGTTTCTTGACCTGCTTCTGCGATTTCCCACAGAACGAGCATTTTAGGAGTTCTCCTCCATCACCAAACTTGGCCACGCTAAATCCTCAGTCCTCGGTCTGTCTCTGACGTATCGATGCACCGTCTGCCGATGAGCAAACACCACCGGTAGGACATTCTTGCCGATCTATCAGCTGACTGCGGTGATTGCTCCCGAGTTGTCAACAAGTGCCCGCTCCTCGATGACCTCATCGATGATGCCGTACTCCTTGGCTTCGGCGGCAGTCAGGACATAGTCGCGATCAGTGTCTTTTGCGATCTTCTCAATTGTCTGACCGGTATGACGCGAGAGCACGCGCTCCAAAGTTTCTTTCAGGCGAAGGATTTCATTCGCTGCAATCTCGAGGTCTGAAACCTGGGCGTAACCGCTTTGCGCATAGGGCTGGTGAATCAACACACGGGCATTTGGAAGTGCCATGCGCTTGCCGGGAGTTCCTGCTGCGAGGAGCACCGCCGCTGCTGACGCAGCTTGTCCGAAGCACAGGGTGGTGATCTCTGGACGGATGTACTGCATCGTGTCGTAGATCGCCATCAGGGCATTGATGTCTCCGCCCGGGCTATTGATGTAGATGCTGATGTCCTTATCTGGATTTTCTGACTCCAAGAACAACAGCTGAGCGCACACCAGATTTGCGATGGTGTCATCAATTGGAGTTCCCAAGAAGATGATGTTTTCTCTGAGCAACCGAGAAAACAAGTCGGAGTAGCGCTCGCCCCGACTGGTCTGTTCGATCACATTTGGAACCATGTAGTTCTGTGGGCTCAAGAGTGGCTGAAGATTTTGTGAACTCATCTGTGTTCTCCTCGACCGAGAGGTCAGTCGTGGTCGTGACCGGCGTGGTCATGATCATGGTCGTGGTCATGACCTTCGTGGTCGTGATCGTGGTCGGAATGCTCTTCTTCTGGGAGTGCAAGCAACTCGGGAGGCAAGACAACACCATCGGTGTCAACTACCTCGCTGCGCTCAACTAACCACTCCAACGCTTTGCGCTTTGCCAGATCAGATCGTACAGCCGAGAGCTGACCTCCGTTGCGCAGCTCCTCACGAGCTTCTTCCAAACTCAGTTCAGCTTCGCCAATCAGCGAAAGAATCTCTTCGTCCATCTCGTCTTCAGAGACTTCGATCCCCTCGGCAAGGACCACTGCCCGCAGCGCTAGATCGACTTTGACCGCCTCTTCTGAGGACTCCTTCAACTCTGCCGTAAAAGCTTCGGGATCGCGGCCAGTCATCTGCAGGTAATCCTCAATACGGATCCCACGCCCCTGCAATTGGTACGCAAGATTCTGCAGACGAGCCTGCACCTCGGAATTCACGAGCGAATCCGGCGCCTCGATGTCCACAAGCTTTGCGAGTTCCACACCGATATTGGTTCGAACAGCGATGCGTGCTTCTTGCTCTCTGGCGCCTGAAAGCCCCTCTTGGGTATCAGTGCGAAGTTCCTGAACCGACTCAAACTCAGTGGTTTCTGCTACCCACTCATCAGTGAGTTCGGGCAACACTCGCTCTTTGACGTTCTTGACCACCAAATGGAACTGGACTTTTTCTTCCTCTGGATCCGGGTGATCTGCATCAAAGTCGAGTTCATCTCCAGCCTGAGCTCCGACGAGATGCTCGTCGAACTCGGTCGCAACCATTCCCGAGCCCACGAGATAGAGATAATCCTCAACTGAAAGGCCTTCGACTTCTTCACCGTTCTGAGTTCCCGAGATGTCAATCGTGACGTAATCCGAATCTGCAGCCACGCGCTCGACTTCGGTCAACTCGCCATACTGCCCGCGCATCCGGTCGATCTGTTCGTCCACCTCTTCTTGGGTGGCAGAGGCCCGTGGCACCTCGACACGCAGTCCGTCATAGCCAGCTACTTGCACCAGTGGTCGAGTTTCGACCACTGCTTCGAAGGTGACGTCGCCCGACTCTTCGCCTTCAGTGATCTCGAGCTCGGGGGCCGCAATGACATCAACGTCCGCCTCGATGACTGCTTGGCTATAGAACTCTGGCACAGCCTGCTTGAGCGCTTCTGATCGGGCGTACTCGCTGCCAAACTGCTGCTCGAGCAGTTTGCGAGGCGCCTTGCCGGGACGAAAACCTGGCAAACGAACCTCTTTGGCAATCTCCCGCCAGGCTTTCGCTACTGAGGGTTCCAACTCCGCATCATCGATCTGGACTATGACTTTGACCTTGTTGCCCTCTGCGGGCTCGATTGTTGACTTCATCAGGGTGTGGATCGTAGTGCCTCCGCTGCACTGTTCTGACATCAGCCATGCACACAGGAATCTTTGGCCTCGCGCTCAAGCTGTAAGGTGAGGGGACGGGACGTGGCGCAGCTTGGTAGCGCACCTGCTTTGGGAGCAGGGGGTCGAGAGTTCAAATCTCTCCGTCCCGACCATATTTCTCATAGTCCAAGGCCGTGTCGGACTCGGATTTCTCGGCGAAACTCTCGCCCAATTCGACTCAGAGGCGTAGGCTGGGTTTTTAGGAATAGGAGGGCTAGATGGCACTCGAAACCGTGAACGTTCATGGACACGAAATTGCCTACCGCACTGGCGGAGAGGGTCCCGTGGTGCTGCTCATCCACGGTATGGCTGGCAGTTCCTCCATGTGGAAACCAATTCTTCCGCTGATCTCTGCAGAGGTCACCTATTTGGCTCCAGACCTGCCTGGCCACGGCAGATCAGCTAAACCCAGAGGCGATTACTCCCTCGGAGCGCAGGCGAGCATGTTGCGAGACCTGCTCAGCACCCTCGGTCATCAACGTGTGACCATCGTGGGTCAATCCCTTGGCGGCGGAATAGCGCTGCAGTTTTGTTACCAGTACCCCGAGCGCTGCGAGCGCCTTGCTCTGGTCTGCGCTGGCGGACTCGGCGAAGAGGTCATGCCCTTGCTTCGCGGTCTCACGCTTCCCGGGGTCGATCTGCTGCTCCCTCTAGCCTTTCAACCAATCTACCGAGATGCCGTGAACGCAGCAGTGGGCATCTTCGGCAAGTTCGGGTTGACCCCTGCGCCATCTGCGCTCGAGATGTGGCGAAGTTACTGCTCCCTCATTGACCCAGACGCCAGAAGCGCCTTTTTGCACACTCTCAAATCAGTGGTGGATCACAAAGGCCAACGCGTGAGCGCTGCCGACAAGCTCTACCTTGCCTCTAGGTTGCCCACTTTGATCGTCTGGGGAGACAAGGACCCAATAATTCCCGTCTCGCATGCGTACGACACGCACAAAGCAATCCCGGGCAGTCGGCTAGAGATCTTTGAGGGTTCAGGACATTTCCCTCAGGATGAAGAACCCGCGCATTTTGCGGAGGTCCTACTCGACT
>WLLG01000079.1 GCA_009700815.1 Actinomycetota bacterium | reverse complement strand
TGCTCGGAGCACCTACGACTGCCCAATAGTGCATGCAACTTGGCCTCACTCAACCTCTTGCGATTCCTGAACGAAGAGGGCAGTTTCGACATAGAGGCCTTCGAGCGGAGCGTTCGGATTGTGGTGACCGCACAAGACATTCTGGTGGGAGCCTCGGACTACCCGACGGAATCAATTGCAGAGATGACCGCACAGTCGCGTGACATCGGAATTGGCTATACCAACCTTGGCGCAAGCCTCATGGCCCTGGGCTACCCATATGACTCCGAACAGGGGCGAGCTTGGGCGGCATCAATTACTGCGCTTCTGACGGGAACTGCTGCAATCCGTTCCACTGAGCTGGCTCAGTCGCTTGGCCCCGCACCGCTTTTTGCCGCTGATGCTGCAGGTTGGATTGGCGTGTACCGGATGCATCTTGGAGCGGCAACTCATATCGGCTCGGTGGATGTGCAACCCGAGCTGAACGATCGAGTCGTCCAGGTTTGGTCCGAGGCGCTCGAGCGGGTGCAGCTAGTCGGAAGTCGCAATGCCGAACTCAGCGTTGCTGCACCAACTGGAACGATCAGTTTCATGATGGATGCCGACACAACGGGGATTGAGCCTGATCTTGGCCTGGTGAAATTCAAGAAGCTTGTTGGCGGTGGCACCCTGCAAATTGTTAATCAGACAGTTCCGCGGGCGCTGCGCCGCCTCGGGTACACCTCCGAGCAAGTCGCCGAGATTGTGGCCTACATAGCCGAGCAGCAGTCTGCTCTCGGAGCACCTCACCTTCGGCCCGAACACCTAGCGGTGTTCGCCTGTGCCATGGGTGACAATGTGATCTCGTACGGCGGACACCTGCGAATGATGGCTGCGATTCAGCCGTTCTTCTCGGGTGCGATGTCCAAAACAGTCAACGTTCCAGCCGAAACCACTGTGGACGAGGTTGAACAACTCCTGATCGATGCCTGGCAGATGGGCATCAAATGCGTGGCTCTGTATCGGGATAACTGCAAAGTGGGACAGCCCCTCAGCACAGGCAAGCAGACTATTGATCTGCCTGCGGAACTTGTGGCTGCAAAGCCCGTCCGCGAGAAGCTTCCACGTTCGCGTTCCTCTCGAACCTTCGAATTCCGAGTGGCTGACTGCAAAGGGTTCGTCACAGTGGGGGAGTACGAGGACGGTCGCCCAGGCGAGCTCTTTATTCGTGTCTCCAAACAAGGCTCCACGCTGGCGGGAATCATGGATGCCTTTGCAATCTCAGTGAGTCACGGACTGCAATATGGGGTTCCACTCAAGGCATTCATACATGCATTCGTTGGCATGCGATTCGAGCCAGCGGGCATCACTGATGACCCAGAAGTCCGGTTGGCTAACAGCCTGATTGATTATCTGTTCCGCAGATTGGCCTTGGATTACTTGACCTACCCCGAACGCCTAGACCTTGGGGTGCTTGGTACGGACGAGCGGCTGCAACAGACTCTGCCTGGGGTAGAAGAGCATGCGGTTGGGTCCTCTCCGGGGCTCGACCTAGCAAGTTCTGCCACCGAGGCCGATCGCAACTTCGTCGAGACAACGTCAGCGGAACCCTCAGTTTCTGATTCGCCTCTGGGTCAAGCAATGGATGCCCCGCTCTGCATGCAGTGCGGAATTCAAATGACTCGGGCTGGTTCGTGTTACGTATGTAGCGCCTGTGGCAGCACGAGCGGCTGCTCCTGAAAATGGCCAAACACTTAGTGTCCCCTTGATACTGAAGTAATGGAGGAAGGTGTGGCTTTCTCCGTTGAGCACGGCCTAGATCGGGGAGTCCCCGCAACGCTCGTTCTCCTCTTGCCCTGCAAGGTGCGTGATGATGGTCTCGGCGATGTCTCCGAACGAATCAAGCTGCTCATCGGTTAGGACATCAACAAAGCTACGCCGCACTTCCACAAGGTGTTTCGGTGCGGCAGCTTCGATTGCAGCAAGTCCAGCATCGGTGAGGAGTACGTTGAACCCGCGAGCATCTCCTAGGCAAGGCTCCCGTGAAATCAAGCCGCGTGATTCCATCCGGGAAAGCTGATGTGAGAGTCGGCTGCGTTCCCATGCGAGTGCGCTACACAAGTCCCGAGATCGAATCGTTCTTTCGGGCGCCTCTGACACGTTGACAAGGATTTCAAACTCGGCCTCCGTAAGGAGGCACTCACTGCTCATGTGGCGCGCCAAGTGGCTACCGAGGGAAATGCGCATGCCTTGGTATCCGCGCCAAGCTCGCGCTTCACGCTCGTTCAGCCAGTTAGGTTCCATTCCGCGAGCTTAGGCTTTGTTGACATGTCAATACGGTTAGAGTACTTTGTTGATACATCAACAACCCCCTGAAAGGGAGGCTCAATATGTCAGCTCAAGCCACCAAAGAACTGCTCACTGCGGGCACATGGACCATCGACCAAAGTCATTCGGAAGTTGGATTCACTGTTCGGCACCTCGGAATCTCAAAGGTGCGTGGAAGGTTCCAAACCTTCGCTGGCACCCTCAACATCGGAGAAGATCAACTTGCAAGTTCCGTGAGCGCAACAGTGGACCTGACCTCAATTGACACCAACAACAAGCAGCGAGATGGTCACCTTCAGAGCGCCGACTTCTTCGGTGTTGACGAGAATCCAACAATGACTTTTGAGTCCACTGAGGTAACCGAGCACTCTCTTGCCGGCAATCTCTCCATTAATGGAGTGACCAAGCCCGTTGTTTTCAACCTCGAGTTTCATGGCGTGACCACTGACCCTTATGGGGCAACCCGTTCTGGGTTTAGCGCTGCAGGAGAAATCCTGCGGAGCGAGTTTGGGATCTCCTTCAACGCTCCGGCCGGGCTCGATGGCATGCTCGTCAGCGACAAGGTGACTATCGAACTCGAAATCGAGGCAGTTCCAGCGGAGTGAGTCTCTTGTTCTCGATCTCTGCCACCCCGGTAGCAATCTTGCTTCAGGGGTGGCAGACGAGGGCTTCTCTGCAGGTTTAGGCACCGGGTACCGATCCTGAGCCATGATCTAGTCGTGACTGATGAGGATGTTCCCGGAACCCCTCCGGACGAGGGCGATGATGATTGGGGTGTCGACGCTGCACTCGGCGCGGCAACTCGTGCTGCTCGAGCGGCCACTGATGTCGCCTCTGCTGTGGGCGGAAGTGCTCCGGCACGACTAGCTGCTGCAGTCGCAAAGCGTCTCACAGTGCCGCTCGCCAAAGAAGGCCACGAGGTACGCGAGCGCTTGGTGACTGATGCTGGCCCCGTTGCCCGTGATGCAATACAACGGGTAACCCCTGGGGTGATTGACGCAGTCAACATCAACGAGGTCCTCGCAGCAATCGACATGGACGCACTGCTTGACCGGATTGACATCGACCGCCTTGTTGGGCGAGTTGATGTAGGCGGGATTGTTTCCAAGGTCGACGTCAACGAACTTGTGCAGGGGGTTGACATCGATGGGATTGTTTCTCGTGTCGACGTGGCTGCGGTTGTTGAGCGCGTAGACGTTGACTCACTGATCTCGAAGGTGAACCTCGACGCTCTGTTGGAGCGAATCGACATTGGTCTGCTGCTTGATCGAATCGACCTGAACCTGCTGCTCACCAAAATTGACTTGAATGAGCTGCTCAAGAATGTCGACCTGAATGCACTTCTCGAAAACGTCGACCTTGATGCATTGCTTGACAGCGTGGATATGAATTCGCTGGTGAACAAACTCGATATCGACTCGCTGGTGCGCAATACCGAGATCGGTAGCCTGATTGCGCAGTCAACTTCTGGCATTGCAGGAGAAGCGCTTGATGTCGTCAGAAGCCAGGGTGTGGGCCTTGACAATTTCTTGAATCGCTGGGCTAACCGGGTGCTGCGAAGGGATCCAATCGCCTTGCCTGCTGGGCCGCCACTACTGATTGAGTTAGCCCCGTTGGCGCTTCCAAGCGGACAGAGTGACTCAGAAAAGGCGCAGTCGTGACTGATATCTCGCAACGTGAACTCGGCGTAACCCAGCAAGGCCACTATGCCGGAGCAGTCAGTCGTTTGGTGGCTTTTTGCTGTGACCAGGCCATAGCCACCATCTGTTTTTCTATTGCGACGGCCTCGCTGACCTACCTCATCGTGGTTATTACCCCAGACAATTACCAGCTTCAGATTCCACCACCGCTGTTGAGCGGAATCTACGTGTTTTGGCTGTTTATCTATTACGCCTATCCGTGGTCCACGAGTGGCAAAACCGCTGGCATGGCCATTCTTGGACTGCGCGTGGTCCAACGCGATGGCTCGCAGACGACACTTCGCTGCGGAACCCTGCGCACACTGATGTTCCCGCTCGGGTTCATCACCTTTGGACTTGGATTCATTGGCATCATTACAAACAGAGAACATCAGGCTCTCTATGACCGCATAGCCAAGACCAGTGTGGTCTATGACTGGGATGCGCGTGGCGCCCGGTTGCGCTTTCTGGCTCGCAGCGCTGCACCGTCGAGTCCCAACTATCTCGAGTCTCAGGCCATCGACAGCCCGAATGAGTCCGTTTGACTATGTGACATAAGTCATATTATTTGACCTCATCTGCGAGAAAAACAACCAATCTGCACGTTCGGTAGTGAAGGTCGCACTCTGGGCGGAGTTGCCCTCACCTAGAGCGTGGGTTCTGGCTACGCAGCGTCAACCTTCGAAAGAGTGGGTCTGTTGACTCATTGTTGGCCTTGACTTGGGTCCCCACCATAGTGAGGTGGAAGTTGACGGAATAATCAGAATGTTTCGAACAGAAATCCAGGCCGGTTCATTTAACGTGGCTGCATTGTCTGCTGATGAGACTGGTTGTGACTGGGCCTATTCAATTGGCCTTGAACACAATTTCAATCACCCGGAGCTACTCGTGGTGGGCTTAGAGGCCGCTATTGCCGGTGCGGTAATCGAACTGCTCGGAGAGGAGATTGCCGCAGGCCGACACCTAGGTGCAGGAGAAGTAGTCAGACTCGCTGGGGGAATGAACCTACAGGTTAGAGAGGTGGATCCCCTCTGGCTCGCACGCGGCGACTGGTTTGTACTTGGTCGGGCCGTCATGGAGACCTGGGGGCAGAGATGGCCTGAAACGCTGCAACTGGTGTGGTCTGACGGACAGGGAGAGTTCCCAGACTTACCCGGTGACCCAGCGTGGTCTCTCAAGCAGCCCCTATTGATGCATAACTAGCCGCTTTGCTGAGGCAGAAATACTGTCCGGAATTGACTCAAAAACCTGCTACAATTGCATGTCCCCTAGAGACTCAAATCCGGAACCCCTGTCTCGATCTGAGGCCTTCAGAGTTGCGGCGGCTCGATTCTCGATTCTCAATGTCAGGAAAATGTTTTGTCTTTTGATGTAGGCGATCGGGTTGTTTATCCCCATCACGGAGCTGCAGTTATCGTCAAGCGTGAGAAGCGCAAAGTCGAGGGCAAGTCCATTGAGTACCTAGTGCTGCAGATGGCTCATGGTGAGCTAACGCTTCGTGTTCCAGTTGAAAATGCTGACGACGTTGGTATGCGGCCGCCTATTGGTGCTGAAGAGGTCGAAGACCTGTTCGAACTGCTCGGCAAAAAAGACATCCGTGAACCGGCCAACTGGAGCCGACGCTTCAAGAATCATCAAGAGAAGCTCAAATCTGGAGACGTGTACCAAGTGGCCGAGGTGGTAAGAAACCTGGCCCTCAGAGATCAGTCCAAGGGGCTCTCTGCCGGTGAGAAGTCGATGTTCGTCAAGGCCCGCAGTGTGTTGGTCTCTGAACTGAGCTTTGCCCTCGATGTGAGCGAGGAAGACGCGCTGTCACAGGTCGAGGCAAAGCTCTCCTGAGCAACTAGTGGCAATTCAACGCGTTCTGCAGGTCCTGCAAGACACTGATGCCACAGATCAAAACCTGGCTGCACTTGAGCTACACAAAGGCCTGTCACAGGCTGGATGTGAGGTGCGCACGCTTGCCCTTGGCCCCGGCAGAACTGGTCAGCTTGCACAGGCAGTTCCTGTGATTTCCCCCTCGCGCCATTCTGTAGCTGCCTACACCCAACTGCGAACTGAACAACGTTGGGCCGACGCAGTGATTCTGCAAGGTGCGGGCGTTGCTCAGGTGGCAGCACTTCTGCGGATCACTGTTCCCACAGCAATCTCACTCTGGTCAGAGCCAGCGGAGTTCCAAGCCGGCAAGAGGGTTAGTTGGCGACTCGCAAAGTCCTTCCGCTCAGGGGCGCAACTAGTCGTTCACCAAGCTGCTGCTCTCCAGCTCGTTAACCGGGCGTTCGACGGTCACAGGTCGAACTCAACAGCTTCGGCCCAGAGCGCTGCGGTAACCCAACCTCAGCCCATGCAGCCCAGCGGCGTGCATCTCATCCACACTGGAATTGAGTTGCTACAGCAAATTGCTCCCTCGTCTGCAGCTACTGCTCAGGCCACCGCTCGAAGGCGGGCGGCCAAACAAGCTTTAGGTTTGGATCCCTCGGCGATGACTGTTCGTGAACTTCATAGCCAGGCAGTGAGCAGGAGTCGAAGCCGTACGGACCTATCGGTGAATGTGCAGCAGGCTGCAATCACGGCCAAGCTGAACTTTATCGATGCTCACTCAGCCGCCGCAGTCGAAGAGGAACTTCTGCTTGCTGGCAGTGACGTGGTGGTGGACCTGTCTTGTGGGGACGGACCCTCAATTGAGCTCTTACAGGCCATGCAATCTGGAGCAGTGGCAATCACGCTTGATCTGCCGGCAATCAGTGATCTGATCGAGGACCATGTGACTGGACGAACCCTTCCCACTAATGCACCTCTTGATTCCGGACTGGTTGCAGTACTGGGGGAGCTTGTCAGTAACTCCAGCAGGTTCTCGGAGCTAGCTGCGGCTGGTGCTCGGCGAGTCCAAACTGAGTATGCCCTTGGGGATATTCAAGCTCGCTGGCTTGATTGCTTAGGCGCGGGGCTAGCCTGAGCTAGATGGGTTCGCAAGGGTCTAACAAGTTGGGGGTCCACCCGAGGAGCAGGGCAGGAACTCGCCCAAAGTTCAGCCTGAGGCTCTTCATGGGACTCTGCGTTGGACTCAGCCTGATCGGGCTGGTTTCGGGTTGTGTGCCCGAGAAGCGAGGAGACTCTTCAGAGGTGAACGACGGGAGTGACTCAGGTCGAGAGGCAACTTCGGCTCCAGAGTTTCCGGCCGAAGGCGAGGTTCCAGCAGGGTTGCTCGTTGATGGACTGGTGTATGACATGACTACTCGGCCGGCCGATCAGGTCTACTGGACGCCGCCTTCCGCTCAGGCCCGATGCGCAGCAAAGGGCATAGTCCAAGAGATCGGACCTAGCCGGTTATCGGCCTTGGGCTACCGCGCAGGTACACCTGGTGCAGCACTCAATGACATTGATCTGACTGCAGATGAGCGTGAAATCGTTGTGGATCAGTTCAGTGAGTGTGTCGACCTTGTGCAGGGGATAGCTGCTGTGTTCTTTGGGGATGGAAGAATCTCGACCCGGTCTGCAACCTGTATGGCAAAGGGCCTAGGCGATCAGGACTTACTTCGCCCGTTTGTGCAGGCTTGGGCTTTTGGCAGAGCAACTGACCCGCTCGCAGAGAACGGGGCACTCGCAACGGCCTTGCTCGCTCAGGCAGATGTTTGTATCTCACCAACTGCCTTGAACTGGCCAGATGTGCGGCTCCCCGGAACTGACCCGCTGATCGATTCGGACTCTCCAGGCGGTTCGGGCAACTCGGCGTCTCCGGCCGACCGTCCCGATACCACAGCAACAGCTCCTCCCACCGCTGCACCGCCCACCACCGCTGCACCTTGATGCTCCCTTCTCTACCGGACCATGGCGGCATGAGCAGCTTCAACAAGACACACTGTTGACTCAGCACTAACTACCCCTGAGTCTGACTACAGATGAGGAATCCAATGTCGCTGCTCTTCGGGAGCATTCCAAGCCCACCCTTTCAGGAACTCGTTCTTGGCCCGCTTCACTTTCGAATGTACGGACTGTGTATTGCCCTAGGCGTGCTTGCCTCTGTCACGCTGGCGCGGCACCGCTGGGCCGCTCGCGGGGGTGACCCAGAAGACATTACGACTGTTGCCCTTGTGGCTGTTCCAGCCGGCCTGATTGGGGCGCGGCTCTACCACGTCATCACAGACTGGCCCGACTTGTACTCAGACGGGCGTTGGTGGCCGAATGCGTTCCTTGTTTGGAAGGGCGGCCTTGGCATTC
>WLLG01000078.1 GCA_009700815.1 Actinomycetota bacterium | reverse complement strand
GCAAGCGGCAACTTGTCGAGCGCGTATTTCGGGGACGATCATCAGATGCTTGACTTGCGGACTTTTCAAGAACATCAAGCTGCCGACACCACTTCAAAGCTGTTGTTCAAGGGCGCCGTCGCTGACAATTCGCACTCGGTGTACACGGGGTTGATTCGAATCAAGCCTGACGCCCGTGGGTCGAATGCGTATCAAACAAATCGCAACCTGAAACTTTCTGACACTGCTTGGGCCGAGTCGGTTCCCAATCTAGAGATTGAAAACAACGATGTGCATTGCTCGCATGCATCAACTGTTGGTCCAGTCGATGAGGAACAGCGCTTTTATGTTGAAAGTCGCGGTGTGCCCTCGTTGGTGGCAGAGCGACTCATAGTTGCAGGATTCTTCGACGAGGTCCTCGATCATTTTGCTGTTCCCGCTTTGGCTTCTGCAGCACGTGACAGGGTCAACAAGATTCTTGATTCCCATGTTGGCGCATTGCTTACTAGCGATTCTGCACTGCTTGCCGACGCCTCGAATGAGTCGGCATGAGCAGTCCTGCAGTCAGAATCTGCTCGCTGGCCGACCTCACTGATGGGGAAGCCTTGCGCTTTGATGTTGAAGGCCACCGACTGTGTGTGGTTCGCCTTGACTCAGAGGTCTTCGCTATTGGCGACCGTTGCAGTCATGCAGATGTGTCACTGAGCGAAGGCGAAGTTGAGGACTGCGCGATTGAATGCCCGAAGCACGGGAGCGCATTTGATTTACGAACTGGACAACCGCTTTCACTTCCCGCAGTGCGGGCAGTGCCGAGCTATGCAACCGCGATTGTGGAGGGTGAAGTCATGGTGGAGCTGTCATGAGTGAGTTGGTGATCAGCGACCTTCGGGCGACAGTTGATGGCAAGGACATCCTGAAGGGCGTTACCCTCACGGTTCGCTCGGGGGAAGTCCACGCCGTGATGGGTCCAAATGGCTCAGGAAAATCAACACTTTCTAACGTGTTGATGGGCAAGCCTGGCTATGTAGTGACAGGCGGATCGGTCACCCTGGACGGGGTTGACCTGTTGGCAATGGCAACTTGGGAACGAGCGCAGGCGGGGCTGTATCTTGCGATGCAGTATCCAGTCGAGGTTCCCGGAATCAGTGTCAAGGACGTACTAGCCGAGGCTTATGCGGCATCTAGTCGCGACCGCCAGTTGGTGCCATCGCTTATGGCCGCCGAAGCAGACCTGATCGGATTCGAGCGTGAGTTCCTCGATCGCCCGCTCAATGTCGACCTCTCTGGAGGCGAGAAGAAGCGAAACGAGACCGTGCAGATGGCCGTGTTGGGGCCAAAGATCGCAATCTTGGATGAGTTGGATTCAGGGCTAGATGTGGATGCCTTGCGTGCCGTATCAAGGCGAATCGAACTCGCTACCACCGAGGGATTCAGTGGCGGAGAGCGACTTGGCGTGCTTGCCATTACTCACTACAACCGCCTGTTAGAAGAGTTGCATCCGGATGTTGTTCACATCTTTGCCAATGGGCAGATTCTTGAGTCGGGCGGTCCCGAAATAGCGACTCGCCTAGAAGAGACTGGCTATGCGGCTTGGGTTGAAGAGGAGGAGCAAGCTGCTCCAATTGTTGCGGCGCGTCCAGTAGTCGATGACCCGTTCTTCTCGGATGGCCTTTTGTAGCTCGGCCTCGCACAGTCGGTGGCGGCTTGCTCAGCAATCTAGGCTGGCGAGATGGCTCGACCGGATCTCTTGACTGACGATGAACTTGCAGCAGCCCTAGACGAGCTCGCAGGTTGGCAGGTAGAGGCTGGGAAACTTCGCCGAGAATTTCACTTCGCGGACTTCAGCGCAGCTTTTGGCTTTATGGCAGCAAGCGCCACCGTTGCAGAGAAACTGGACCATCACCCGGAATGGTCGAATGTTTACTCAACGGTCGTAGTAGAACTCACCACCCATGATGCTGGCGGCCTGACTGAGCTTGATGTGCAACTGGCACGCAGAATGTCAGAGCTAGCTGCTTAAGTAGCGAAGTAGCTATCTCGCCGGGTAGCAATGTGCCAAACCAAAGTGCCGGGCTCTGAGGGTGTGAGGGTGCCAAGGAAGGGGACCATATGGGATTTCGCATGAGAAAGTCGATTCAGTTGATGCCTGGAGTTCGGCTGAATATGTCCCGAAGCGGTTTGGGAATCTCAGCTGGGGTGAAAGGGTTTCGCGTTACGCAGCGAGCCGATGGCACCCTGCAGCGAACTGTCTCGATACCAGGAACAGGGTTGTCCCATGTTGAGCGACTCGACGGCGGCAAGTCAGCTTCGTCTAGATCAACTGGGCCTCAAACTGCTTCGACTCCAGCGCAGGCGCAACCTGCGCAGCGTCGAAAGAAGCCAGGTTGGTTTGCGCCCCGCGTAGAAAAGGACCTGTATGCGGCAATGTCTGCAAGCGATGTGGATCGCGTCGAAAAGATTGCGCGCGGCCAAGAACGCTATGTAGTTGCAGCGGCAAGTCTTGCAGGACTGCTGCGAATGCAAGCCGAGCAGGTTCAAGCAGCGAGCGACATGCTGATGCTGGTGTGGTCATCTGGCCAAGACCCAGCTAGTGACCCCTTTATTCAGAAATACGTCTCGGTGAGTTTCGACTTGGTCCTTGCCCCCGGTGTGAGCGCTCCGCTGTCACTCAGCCGAAACACCGTTGGACTCGCTCTAGCGGAGTTATTGCAACTGCAGAACTGCAGGGTTGAGGCAGTCGATATTGTGGAGCAACTTGAGCCAACTGCAGCAAGCGCAATCTCATTAGCAGAGCTTTACGCCGAACTCGCCCGGTGGGCCGATGTGGTTGAACTCACCGACGAGATCACGAACCAAGACGACCTGACGGCGCTGCTGTGTGTGTTTCGAGGAGTTGCCTTGCGCGAACTTGGTTACTACGAGGCTGCGCGAGCCGCATTCCAAGAAGCGCTGAAAACAAAGCAGCGAACTCCTCTCATTCGGCACCGTGCCTGGCTTGAACGGGCACGTTGCTATGAGCGAGAAGGAAAACGTTCGCTGGCACGTAAGGACCTTGAGCGAATTCTGGCCGAGGACTCAACCTATGCAGGCCTGGCCGAGGCTCTTGCCGAATTAACTGTCTAGGGCTCAGCGTAAAATTCTGAGACTCAAGTCCCCCAACAGGGAGTGTTAGCGGGCGGCGTTCTTGACGAAATCAGCAAGGTGTTCACCTTGGAGTTCTTCCGCTCCGCTGTGGAAGCTTCCGCGAATATGTCGCCGCCTGGTCTCATCATCGGTTCCACGAGCAGCCGAATGCCACAGGTAGGCATCGTGAAACAAGATGTCTCCGCGATCGCAATACAGGGCAATCTCGCCCGGGACTCTCTCAAATCGAAGCGGCATCTCCGATGGAGGGGGCTGACTCGTATGGCCGGCTGCTTCAGCTGAACCGGCAGGCACGAGCGCATCATTGATGTTGACGAACGGTGCCGGCGTATTCCAATGATGACTACCCGGCACCACCCTCAAGAATCCGTTAGCGGGGCTCGTCGCGTCTAGGTGGAAGGTGAAAGCAACTGCGGGCCAGATGTCCAAATGAGGCCCACTTTGCCAGTCGCTATGCCAACCGATTCGCGTGTAACTCGACTCAGGGCCCGGGCGGGCATCTTGATAGACAACGCCGAATCGCTGCTCGTGCAGGAGCCAGTAGTCCTCATGCAGCAACCTGCTCATCAGATCAAGAACGTCTCGGTGATGGACGCCAGCAGTGACTGCCGGGGACAGCTCAGTCATGTAGGTCACGTAGTTCGCAAACTGGTTTGCCTTGTCGCCTGCATCGCCCTCGATGAGGATTTCTGTTCCATGGCGTTCGTGCAGCCTTCCCGCAGTGAGTTCCTCTTGCGCAGCTACGCATTCCTGCTCCATGGCTTCCAACTCGGCCTCTGAGAACACCCCGCGAAGTGCAGCAAATCCATAGGCGCGAAAGAACTCCTCTGCCTGATCGTGTTGATCGGGCAGGAATATTCCAAACTCTTCGGGCGTAGTTGGGAGCGTGTTCATGGGCCTTGGCGTTCTTGGCAATCCTGAGCCTCTAGTTGAGAAGGTCTGTACAAGTATGCATGAACCCCGTTGCTAGTGGCTTTTTAGGGCCCTCTTTGATGCCTCTGTGTAACCTGTAGTTCATGTTGAGTTCAGCTGTTCGTAGGGTTCATCAGGTTCATCAGGGCCGAAGCGGTACAGGGACAGCAGGTGCTGTCGCTTCGATGTTCGGCGCCTTGCTACTCACATTGGCACTTATGGCCTGTACGGCACCACCTTCTGACCCGGGGAGCCCACCCACCACTCTGTTCCCGCTTCCGGAATCACCCGTAGAGTTCAGCGTTTTGAGTTACAACGTGGCGGGCCTACCTCAAGAGGTCTCGAAAGAGAATCCAAAGAAACACCTCCCTCTGATTAGTCCGTTACTCAACTCCTACGATGTTGTGCTCACTCAAGAAGATTTTGATTGGTGGCAGCCAGCAGCAGGGTTTCTGGATTTCACGAATTACCACACTCGCCTACGGGCTCAAGCCACTCATCCCTACCGAACAGATCGTCACCCCGGACCTGCAGCAGTAAGAATCAACCCTGCGGCCCGACCATTACTTGTTGGAGACGGTATCGGGGTCATGTCGCGTTTCCCCTTAACTGCTGAAGCGCATGGTGCGTGGACGGGGTGTTACGGCGATGCGTTCACAGGTGCCGGCGACTGCTTAGCCATGAAGGGGTTCCGAGTGGTGAACATGACGCTTGGCGATGGTCGCGAGGTGGACGTGTATAGCTTGCATGGCGAGGCGGGAAGTGGCGCTCGTGATCAGGCACTTCAGGTGAAGGACTTTGAAGAACTCTCTCTCTTTATTCGGTCCCGAGGAGATGATCGAGCGATCATTCTTGGTGGGGATACGAATCTCCATATCGACGAGGGATACCCGGAATCAAATACGGGTGAGGTTGATCGCGTGATCTGGGAGCAGTTCTTGACCTCGACTGGATTGACCGACGTATGCGCTGAACTTGCCTGCGGCACGCCCGGCAGCATTGATAAGTTTGCGTATCGCAGCAACCGCAGTGTGCAGCTCTCCGCTACAGGAATTGAGTTTCCTGCTGAACGCTTTACTGCCTCGACAGGTGAAGCGCTGAGCGATCACACCCCGGTAGTTGCAACCTTCCGGTGGAATATTCCCGCAGGCTGAGGCTCTAATCCGGGGGCTAATCGCCGCTCTGACTTGCGGCTAATCGCCGCTCGGACTGACCGAATTCTCGCGGTTATGAACTGAGGGCTTCGTCGATGCCTTGCTGCAGTGTGTTCCAGCCGAGGGTGGCGCACTTAATGCGCACTGGAAACTTCACGACACCGCGTAACGCTTCAAGGTCGCCGAGCTTCAATTCCGCCCCGGCCGAATCTTCTTGGGGTTCAGTCTCGGCATCAAGGCCCTCCTCGTGGATCGACATCATCGACTTGAAGGATTTGGTGAGATCGCGGATCTCGCCGATGCTGCGGCCCTTGACGGCGGCAGACATCATCGAGGCTGAGGACTGAGAAATGGAGCATCCTTGCCCGCCAATTCGGATGTCCGTTACAACTGCGGCATCTCCGCTGGCTGAGTCATCGACATCTATGTAGACCACAATCTCATCGCCGCAGAGCGGATTGAATCCCTCGACCCTAACGGCAGGGGGTGACTCAAGCTCCCCGCGATTACGTGGGCTGCGATAGTGATCAAGGATGATCTCTCTATAGAGGTCTTCAAGGCCCGACATGCGGTGATCTCCGTGTAGTGAGTTTCGGTGGGTAGAGGTAAAGCTAGAGCTAATGCTAGGGAAAGAGTAGTGACTAGAAGCTAAAGAACTCGCCTGCAGCCTCGAGGGCATCGCCGAGTGCAGTGATGTCGGCCTCATTGTTGTAGACGTACCAACTTGCTCGCGCAGTTGCGCCCACGCCTAAAAGGCGCATCAGCGGTTTGGCACAGTGGTGGCCTGGGCGAACACAAACTCCGTGCTGGTCGAGTACTTGTGAGAGATCGTGAGGGTGAATGTCGTCGAAGGCAAAGCTCATTGCCCCACCGCGCAGCTCGGCAGATTGGGGGCCGTACAAAGAGATTCGATCTCCGAATCGGTTCGACAGGTGCTCGAGGGCAAAGGCGGTCAGTGCCATCTCGTGTTGGCGGACCGCTTCCATGCCAAGGTTGTTTAGATAATCAATAGCGGCTCCGAGACCAATGATCTCTGCGATCGGGGGAGTACCCGCTTCGAACTTATGCGGTGCTTCGGCTGCCACAAAGCCATCTAGGCGAACGTCAAGAATCATCCCTCCGCCGCCAAGGAAGGGTGGCATGGCTGCGAGGAGTTCCTTGCGCGCCCAGAGCACGCCGATGCCTGTGGGCCCAAGCAATTTGTGCCCCGAGAAGGACAGGAAGTCGGCGCCAAGTTGGTGCACGTCGGTGGGCAGGTGAGGCACCGATTGGCACGCGTCCACGGCAACAACTGCACCCGCAGCATGGGCGGCGTCTGCAATGGCTCGCACCGGCGTAATGGTTCCCACAACATTCGACATTGATGTCAGAGAGACAATCTTGACTCCGTCAAGCAACGAGTCGAGGTTTCTCAGGTCTAGCTGGCAGTCTGCGGTTAGCGGGATCCAGCGGATCTCTAACTCGCGCTCTGCTGCGAGTTGTTGCCAAGGCACGATATTGGCGTGGTGCTCGAGATGGGTCAGCAGGATGGCGTCCCCGGGTTCAAGATTTGCAACACCCCAAGACCGGGCGATCAGGTTGATGGATTCTGTTGCGTTCTTGGTGAATACCACCTCGTTGGCGTCGGTAGCGCCGATGAATGCTGCGACCTTTGAGCGAGCGGCTTCCATGGCGTTGGTGGCTTCCTCAGCCAAGGTGTAGGCCGCACGATGCACATTTGCGTTGATGGTCTCGTAGTAGGTGTCCATGGCCTGGAGCACGGAGCGCGGCTTTTGGGAAGAGGCAGCCGAGTCCAAGAACACAAGTGGCTTGTCGTGCACTGTGCGAGACAAGATCGGAAAGTCGCTCTTGATGCGCAGAACGTCGAATTCCCCCGGCACATGCTGTTCAACCTCGGACTGATCTATCGCCATGCCTCAAACCCTTCAGCCTCGAGTCGCTTTGCCAAGTCTGGACCACCAGAATCAACAATCTGCCCGTCAACGATGATGTGTACAAAGTCTGGGGTCAAGTAGTCCAAGAGACGCTGATAATGCGTAATGACGAGAACGCCGATTTCGGGTCGGTCTGCTCGCACGGCATTCACCCCGCTCGCAACTACGCGTAGAGCGTCAATATCTAGGCCGGAATCGGTTTCGTCCAAAATGGCGAGTTCCGGTTCGAGGATTGCCATCTGCAGGATCTCGTTGCGCTTCTTCTCGCCACCTGAAAAGCCCTCGTTGAGGAACCTGTCCGCAAAGGCAGGGTCCATGTCGAGGCGTTCCATCCACTCCATTATTGCTAAGCGAATCTCTAGCACCGACAAGTCGATGCCCTTACGTTCTGAGAGCGCTTGGCGCAGGAACTGCCGGACCGAGACGCCGGCGATCTCTTGTGGGTATTGGAAAGCTAGAAACATGCCGGACTTGCCGCGCATGTCGGCTCCCCACTCGGTGATGTCCTCGCCCTTATACAAGACGGTTCCCGAGACTGTGGTGTATTCCGGTGATCCCATGAGGGTGCTGGCCAAGGTTGACTTACCTGACCCGTTTGGACCCATCAGCGCATGGACTTCACCTCGGCCAACGCTCAGCGAGAGCCCTTTGAGGATCTCTGTGGTGGGCTGAGCAGTGGGTGCGACCCGAAGGTCAGTGATCTGAAAGAGGGGGGATGACTCTGCGCTCATATTCTCTGCACTCATGAGAGCAGTCTATTTCTCCTACGCGTGTAGGGGAAATAGGGGGTCCCTATGAAGCGAAAGAGTTATCAAAGTGGGAGGGTCTTGCCGCTCCGCCCCGAGCAGTCCACTGGCAGTGCGAAGCAGCAAGCCTCCACTTTCAGCAGGATCAGAAGGCCTAGCCGGTAAACTCAATCGGCGCAGCATCAACGACAATGACCCGCTCCGTGGTCACGCCAAGAACCGAAGCTGGCGGAACCGCCGTAGTGGGAACCGTGGTAGCTCCGAGCACTGAAGTGGGCACGGTGGTGGTTGGAGCCTCCGTGGTGGTTGGTGCTTCGGTGGTGGTTGGTGCTTCGGTGGTGGTTGGTGCTTCGGTGGT
>WLLG01000077.1 GCA_009700815.1 Actinomycetota bacterium | reverse complement strand
TTCTCGGCGCCTTCTGCGATGGCCAACTCGGCGTGCTTGACGCGAGTCTTGACCTCGGAGCGAACGGCCTTATTGCGCTCACGCGCTAGTTCATTGGTGCGGTTACGTTTGATCTGGCTTTTGATGTTCGCCATGAGGGGCTGTCTCTATTCGATTCTGTAGTGAAGGTGTACCTGCAACTTCGGTTCTGCTGCAGTCCCAAGTGGACAGCTGAACCAGCCATTCGGGAACCTGTAGAGGATAGCCACCTCAGGCGCCGGAGTCATCTTCGCGAGAAGGAAACTCGCGGTGCGATGCAGAACATGGGCTCAGAAGCGGCCAGAATAGACAGACCGTGACTGATCTTCCTCGCCTCCGAAACATCTCGATCATCGCTCATATCGACCATGGCAAGTCCACGCTGGCTGATCGCATGCTCGAGATTTGTGGCGCAGTAGACCCCCGAGACATGCGAGCCCAGTACCTCGATTCAATGGATATTGAGCGTGAGCGCGGCATCACGATCAAGCTGCAGTCAGTACGTCTTGAGCATGGAAGCCATGTCATCAACCTGATTGACACACCTGGTCACGTGGACTTTGGCTACGAGGTTTCTCGTTCTTTAGCGGCCTGCGAGGGAGTCATTCTGGTGGTTGACGCATCACAGGGGATCGAGGCGCAGACCTTGGCAAACTGTTATCTCGCCCTTGAAAACGACCTTGAAATCGTGGCGGTGCTGAACAAAATTGATCTGCCTGCTGCAGACCCTGATACCTATGCAGCAGAGATCGAGCAGGTCTTAGGGATTCCTGCTGATGAGATTCTGCGCATCTCGGCAAAGACTGGCGAAGGAGTCAAGGAACTGCTCGACGCAGTAGTTGATCGCATACCTGCACCAGTTGGCGATGCCGATGCGCCACTCCAAGCACTGATCTTCGACTCGCACTTTGACCAATATCGCGGCGTGGTGAGTTCGATCAGAGTGATGAATGGCCGACTCAAAACTCACGCAAAGCTTCGATTTATTCAGGCGGGTTCAACCTATGAAGCACTCGAGGTCGGAGTGCGCACTCCCGATAATGATCCAGTGCCCGAACTCGGCCCTGGCGAGGTTGGATATCTGATTGCAGGCATCAAAGACGTTGGAGAGGCCCGCTCGGGCGAGACCGTGACCGAGGCTTCGCGTCAGGCTGCAGCGCCACTAGATGGGTATCAGGACCCCAAGCCGATGGTGTTTTGTGGGCTCTACCCAGTCGAGGGAGATGAGTTCGAGGACTTGCGTGAATCCCTAGAAAAGCTGCGACTGAATGACAGTTCGTTTACCTACGAGCCAGAAACGTCTGGTGCTCTCGGCTTTGGGTTCCGCTGCGGGTTCCTCGGCTTGTTGCATATGGAGATTGTGCGGGAACGCCTCGAGCGTGAATACGACCTGAATCTGATTGCGACTGCGCCCTCTGTCGAGTACCGAGTGTTGCGCACTGATGGCCAAGAGATTGCAATCGACAATCCCGCCGACCTGCCCGACCCGTCATCGATTCAGAAAGTGCTTGAGCCTTATCTGAAGGTGACCATCATTACGCCTTCGGCCTTTACGGGAACGATCATGGATCTCTGCCAGACCCGTCGCGGCGAGATGGTCAAGATGGAATACCTCTCCCCGGAACGTCTCGAGATTCAATACCGAATGCCGCTCGGCGAGGTGGTAACTGACTTCTTCGATCAGATGAAAAGCCGCTCCCAGGGTTATGCCAGCTTGGATTATGAGCCGATTGGTTATGAACCAGGAGACCTTGTCAAGGTTGACATCCTGATTGCAGGCGAACCTATTGACGCATTTAGCTCGATCATTCACCGCTCAAAGTCCTATGACTACGGCAAGAAGATGGCTGACAAGCTGAAGGAGCTGATTCCTCGTCAGCAGTTCGATGTGCCGATTCAGGCAGCCATTGGTTCCAAAATTCTGAGTCGCCAGACTATTAAGGCCTATCGCAAAGATGTCACGGCCAAGTTGTACGGCGGTGACGTTTCTCGTAAGCGCAAGCTGCTCGAGAAGCAGAAGAAGGGCAAGAAGCGGATGAAGAGCCTGGGACGAGTCGAGGTTCCCTCCGAGGCCTTTACTTCTGCGTTGCAGTTAGAGGACTGACTGCCCCCGATCTCGGTTCGGTGCTGGCACTCGCGTAGACTGACTGCCAATGCTCGACGACCGAAAGTCCGCGATTCTGCGTGCCGTAGTTCAGCAGTACATCGAGACTGCCCAACCAGTGGGTTCGTCGACGGTGTCTGCTCGGACTGAGGTGGCGGTGTCCTCGGCAACGGTTCGCAATGACATGACTCAGCTCGAGCGTGAGGGCTATCTGGTGCAGCCCCATACCAGCGCCGGACGAATCCCGACCGAGAAGGGGTACCGGTTCTTTGTTGACACCCTGACTGGAACCGGGTCGTTGAGCCCGACGAACGTTCGATTGGTGCGCGATTTCTTCGCCACGACTCATGGTGAGCTTGAGCAGATGCTCGCCGAAACTAGCCGCTTGCTCTCAGATGTGACCGGAACGGCTGCCGTGGTCGTGGGAGAAGCCAATGAGGTGTCAACGGTTCGCTCCGTGCAACTCGTCGACTTGTCCCCACGAACCGTTTTGGCAGTGATGGTGATGAGCAACGGTGCCATCGTGAAACGTACGATGGAGTTAGACCAAGACGTCACTCCGTCAGAGCTCAGCGCAGCACACGCGTTGGTCAATGACCGCATGGTTGGCTCCTCCCTGCATGCATCGACTCCCAAGCTCGCAGTGCCGCAACAAGAAGGCGCGGCACTAGCGGCAGCTGCGGTGAGTGCGTTGCGAGAAGCTGCCGAGGCAGAGGGCCAGCACATGTTTGTGGATGGTCGCTCACGAATTGCGGGCTCCTTTGACGCACGCGAAACAATCGAGGCCGTGCTCGGAATTCTGGAACAGCAGTTTGTGGTGGTGAGTTTGCTGAAGGAGCTCGTTGACGGCGGTCTGGCCGTGTCAATTGGCTCCGAGAGTGGCGTTGCCCCGCTAGCTGATTGTTCACTAGTGGTCGCCCCGTATCAGGTGGGCGGAGAATCTGTTGGGGCCATTGCGGTACTTGGCCCTACTCGAATGAACTACCCCGAGACTCTGTCGGCTGTGGCGTTAGTGAGCCAGCGGTTGAGTCGTCTACTAACTGAAGGTTAAGTGTGGCTGATCTATACGAAATTCTTGGAGTGGGTCGCGATGCAACCCCCGAAGAGATCAAGAAGTCCTATCGAAGTTTGGCGCGTGAGTCTCACCCTGACGCCAACCCCGATGACCCAGACGCAGAAACCCGATTCAAAGAACTCTCGGCCGCGTATGAGGTCCTATCCGATCCCGCCAAGCGTGATCGCTATGACCGCTACGGAAGTTCAAACGGGTTCGACATGTCTGACCCGTTTGGCAGTGGTGCTGGCGGATTAGGCGACCTGTTCGACTCGTTCTTTGGGGGGAATAATCCCTTTGGTGGGGGAGGTGGCCGGAGCCGCGGCCCAGCAGGACCGCCTCCAGGCGAAGACCTAGACGTGCAGACTGTTCTTGAGTTCACCGACGCAGTGTTCGGCTGCCAATGTGATGTGACTGTGCGAACGGCAGTCTCCTGCGAGGAGTGCAATTCCACTGGTGCAGAGCCGGGCAGTTCGGCAGTGCAGTGCGGCGATTGCGGTGGTACCGGCGAAGTGCGCATTGTGCGTCAGACCGTGCTCGGGCAGATTGTGTCTGCCTCGGTGTGTCGCCGCTGCGGTGGTCAAGGCCAAGTGATTGCATCTCCTTGTCAGGTTTGCAGTGGTGCGGGTCGCCTCATCGAAGAAAAGACCTACACGGTGGACGTGCCTGCGGGAGTGGACGAGGGTTCAACGTTGCGACTAACTGGGCGCGGCGCTGTTGGCATGCGCGGAGGTTCTGCAGGCGACTTGTATGTCCGCTTGCGTGTTAAGCCGCATGAGCGTTTTGCACGTCACGGCGATGACCTTGTCGAGGAGTTAGACATCTCGATGGTGCAGGCGACCCTTGGGGCAAATATCGCGCTCGAAACCCTTGATGGGGTAGAGGAACTAGTTGTTCCTCGCGGAACTCAAGTCGGCAAAGTCTTCAAGATGAAGGGTCGTGGCGTGCCCCGCCTGCATGGGAATGGGCGAGGGGACCTGTTGGTTCGAGTCGGAGTAGAGATTCCGCGCAAGCTTGAACTTGAAGAAGAAGATCTGCTTCGCCGCTTTGCCGAGGTGCGCGGTGAAGATGTAGCTGCTGCTGATGAGGGTTTCTTTAGTCGGTTCAAGACCGCGTTTAAGAACTGAGGCTGAACGTGGAGTCTGCAGCCGGGCTCACGCCGTGGAGGTCTGCCGCCGCTCAGGTCCTAGTGAGCGACCTAGATTCGCCTGAGCTTGAACCCGATGACCTGCATCATCTGCAGCGGGTACTCCGGCTACGAGTTGGTCAGGAGGTGTGCGCTACCAACGGAGCGGGAGGCTGGCGGTCTTGCGCATTTTCGGCAAGCCAGGAGCTAGAGGTGCTTGGCGAGACGCATCAAGAACTAGCTCCCGAGTATCCGGTGACCGTTGGGTTTGCTGTGGTCAAAGGGGAGCGGCCCGAGTTGATTGTCCAAAAACTGACCGAGCTTGGGGTGGACAGGATTTGGCCATTTATGGCCCAACGCTCAGTAGTGCGCTGGGATGAGGAGAAAACCGTCAAGCAGCTCGAGCGCTTGCGGCGAGTTGCCCGCGAGTCCTGTGCTCAGAGTAGAAGGCTGTGGCTTCCAGAAGTTGGGGCTGCTGTGGGTGGGGCCGCTTCGGGTGGGTCTGCTGCCGCGACCGGCGTGGCTGGGGGTGGGGCTGCAGTCGGTGGGTCTGCAGGGGACTCGACTCGGCCGGGACGCGCAGAGCGGCTTGCAAGCTTTGAGCAGGTGCGTAACAGCGGGGCAGTTCTGGCGAATATGGGCGGATCTGCATTGAAGCGTGCCGACCGTATTGTCTTGGTTGGCCCGGAAGGTGGCTGGGATTCTGCCGAGTCTCAGGGGGCCACCTGCGTGAGTCTTGGCGAACATGTGCTGAGAGCAGAGACTGCTGCAATTACTGCTGGCGTTCTCCTCACCGCCCTCCGTGCTGGCATTGCATCCGAAAACCTGAGATAATCACTCTGCGCGGTTTATTGTCCGGCTTAACGCTTCGGCACCGAGCGATTATGACGCAGAGTGAGCAGTCCTAACTGACCGTTCATGTAGTGAGTAGTGACTAGTGAGAAGTCCAGTCGGCGGCGTGGCGATGGGCGAAGCAACAGAACCCGATTCAGGTGGGAGATCAGATGTTGAACGAAGACGGTATTGGTGAGGACCCAAGCGGTGAGGCATACGGAAAGGCAGTTGGCGAGCGCCTTCGGCATATCCGTCGCCAGAAGCGGCTATCACTTCAAGAGGTAGAGGCCGTCTCTGCCCAGGAGTTCAAGGCAAGTGTGCTTGGTGCCTATGAGCGAGGAGAGCGCGCCATTTCGGTTCCGCGCCTGCAGCGACTGGCCCAGTTCTACAAGGTGCCCGTGGATCAACTCTTGCCTTCGGTCGACGGGGAGAGTGAAGAAGACGAGGCCCTTCGCCGCATTGCAGATAACGGTGGAGCCAAAATCGATCTGACCCGCCTTGAGCAAATGAACGATACCGAGTCCCAGATGTTGTCAAGGTATCTGCGCATGATTCAGGTCCAGCGCCAAGACTTCAACGGCAGAGTGCTGACCATTCGCCGAGATGACATCAAGGCAATTGCGTGCATTCTCGGTGTGAGCGAAGTGACTGCTGATCTTCGCTTGGACGAGATGGGTCTTCGCCTGGGTTGAGGCCGTTCGGCTAACCGCCGGCGAAGGTGTTCGCTTTCGACCTGATCAGGGCAGTTGAAATACCTGACCAACCAGAATGAGCCCGGGGTTCTCTGGGTCAGTTAGGGCTTCTTGATTGTTTGATATGAGTTGCGCCGAGTACTGGGCAATCTGCGATGCGGATGGCTGTGAGCCAAGGCGCATCCGGAGCACCTGTTCGGAGATTCTCCAAAAGTTGTCGCCTCGTACCACGGTGTAAGGAACGGTCTGTTGGACCGATCCTGGTGTGCCTGTTGATGGTGCTGCAGTTACTGGAAGACTTGTTGCTGGTTGCGTGCTTGGGTCGGGTGCCTGCGCTGAGGGAGTAGCGGTAGCCCCCAAGCCAAGGAGTCCTAGCAGCTGGCTCTGTTGACCCTGCCGACCGGGCTGACCTCCTGGGGACTGCTGGCTCTGCTGACTTGATGGAGACACTTGCGCGCTCATTGTTGGCGTACCTGTTGGGGCGGCTAACGGGGCGGCTTGTGGTGCACTGGATGGGTCTGTTGCCGCGTTCAAGTCTGCTGCTGGCGCTGGAATTGGGGCCGCTGTCGGAGGCGGTTCTGCATTCTCCGATTCATCGGCAGCAGGCCCAGGGGATGAGTTGGATGCCCAGGGGAGCGATGTTCTTGCTTGTGACGGATTTACGGGCTGCAGATCGAGGAAGGGGGTTGCAGCGTCGACCACCTGCATCATGGGAGCTGTGGAGGGTTCGGGCTGGTCGGGCTCTGCTGCATAGGCGGCCGTTGCAGCAAAGGCGGTCGAAGTGGAAGCCATCAGGCCAGCGGTGAAGAACAGCAGGAACCTCGGAGCTAGGCGGACGGCAAGCGATTGTGTGTGCTGTCGCTGACCTCGCAATGCAAAGGCTTGGATGCTGCTCACGACTAGCAGGTAGCCCAGGAGCAGAATCGCAATCAGGCGTCCCGCCGAGGCCGCCACATCGAGCGGGTCGCGTTCCAGAAACCAATTGCGGAATTCGCTTCCTGATTGCAAAGGTGGAGTCGATGCAAAGAAGCCCCCGCTGCGAAGGAGCAATGCAAGGGCGGCCGCCAAGGCGCCAGTCCAGAGCGCCCAGATCATCAGCCTAGAGAGCCGTGAAGGCGGCTTCACCTGTCGAGTAGTTCTTGTGCCTGATCGGGGGGAGTTGCCGTAAGGGGTCGGCTGACTCCTGTAGTTCGCATTGGGAAGTCTCGTGTTGCCCGGCGCTCTGAGAGGGGTTTTGACGTTCATGGTTTGGCCTTTGCTGGCTGAGAAAATGGGTCAACTTGCGACCCGTCGATGAGTGCAACCAATGCGCGGTCACACGATATTTTCTCGGCTGCAGTCGAATCAGTTATTCGCTCGCCGGATAGGTCAGCTGCTTCTGCGATGGTAGAGACCAGTTCGCTTTGAGCGGTCTCTCCCGGTTTTGCCCACGCGGAGAACTCGAAGAGTTCACCGGTGGATGGTCGCAGCAGGAGTGCAGTTGCCCGACCGTCGCAGTCCCAGTCACCGACTGCAAGTCGATCCTGCGGGAGTCCTACTTGGTAGGTCAGGTCATCAACAGTGATGAACTGACCAGCGATCTCTACGTGATCGGGGCAGGAGTCACCGTCGATGTCGACGCCTAGTCCCGAGCCGTTGTTGAGCATGGGCCACAGCCCGCACCCGCCGCCACTGGAGTCAGGCAGCTTGGTTGCTGGCAGCGAGGCATCTGCCAGGGAAGTATCAGGCACCGTGGTTGCTGGCACCAAAGTTGCTGGCACCGTAGTTGCCGATGTTGAGGCATCTGGCAGCCAGGGTGCGGCCTGAGCGGAATCGGTCTGGCTTGGAGTCTTGCTCGATGCTGTGAGGGCAAACCCCGCTGAGAAGAGTAGGGCGATTCCCGCTGCTGCGGCCCCTAGGGTCACCAAACCCCGAGCAGGTCCGGGCGCAGGAGTTGCCCTGCGAGTTGTAGCCCGGCTTCTGCGGAGCAGGGGATTGATACTTCGGCTCCTGAGTTCCCCTACCGCAGTTGTAAGTTCAGTTGTTGTCAGGGCAGCAGTGCTGGTTTCATTCAGTTCGGCAATCTGGCGAAGTGTTCGAGACTGTTGGCGCCATCGCCACCTGTCTGAGCGCGACATAGAGGCAATCTGGAAATTCGCCACGTGAGCGAACATGGCAGCAAGTTGATCTACGTCACCTTGGATTGCTGAAGCGGCTTTTTCGTTCGACAGGTGTAGGAGCGGTTGAGAATCGCCAAGAGAGCAGAGCTTGGGGCGTCCCCGGGCCCCGAGCAGAACGTGTTCGGGGCGGAGCGAACCGTGACTCCAGCCGGCTTCGTGCAACTGTTCGACAGCTGTGCAACACCGTTGCAGAGCGCGGAGGAGTTCCTCGCCGGTCATGTCGAGTGGCCACAAAAGAGTGCGGGGGCCGTTGTCGAGG
>WLLG01000076.1 GCA_009700815.1 Actinomycetota bacterium | reverse complement strand
CTTGACGGATTCCGCTACGAGAAGGCACCTGTTGCAAACTTCCAACAACAGATCAGGGAAATCGAGTTTTACAACGCCGCAACCTGCCCGGCCTAGCCCGACATCGGGCGGTTAGCTAGGCCAGCGATCAACCTGAAGCACTACTTCACCCTCTGGTGGGTCCGGCGGTTGATACGTAAAGGGCAGGTCATCCCGTACCCGATAGCGCCACTTCTGGCCCTCTTGGTCGGTAAAGAAATGCAGCAGGTCGGCCTGCTCAGATACAAACCCCAAAGCCATAACAATTCGCAGATGGTCAGACTGATTCTCGCTCGAACCGTGGATGAGCGCATTGTGGTAAATCACCGCCTCGCCCGGGCGTGTGGATAGGTTGACGAGGCCGTCAAGATACTGATCGATCGGTTCGGGCGGAGTCCCACGGTTGGGAAGATCTAAGCGATGACTCCCAGGTACCACGCTCAGGCCGCCGTTCCTCTCGTCGGTGGCTTCGAGGGGAAACCAAACAATCCCGCTCACGTGTTGGGTCTCGTCAACAAATGACCAGTCTTGATGAGGGTCAAGAAAGCTTCCCTCACCCGGAAACTTCACCAAGATGCTGCCCACATAGAACCGGTGATTACACATGATCTCGTCGGCGACGGGCTGCAACTCCTCGCGGACTACGGCGTCGAGGACTCGGCGAATCCGTGGGGTGTCATTGCGGTAGAGGGTGAAGAACGGACCACTCTCTGGCGGTACCAGTTCGGTCATTCTCTGGCGAAGAGCCTCTAGGCGTGCAGGGTCGACGAAAGGCACAACGGCGAATCCCTGCTCGCGAAACTCTTGATCCGCGGACTCACTCAGCAAAAGCGGAACCCGGTCGACACCGTCACTCACTCTCGTCATGAAGAAAGCCTACCGGCGCTCGGGTAGAGCCGCTCCCAGCGGCAGTCGATTCACCGAGCATTCCCTGTACCATGAAAGCTATGCGGAACTGGCTGCAGGCTATCCGAGGGCGGGGTCTGGCTAGTCGCGTGGAACCGGCCGTTGTTGTTCCTCGGCGCAACACGCTGCGGGACCCGGAGCTACAACGCCAGTTTGAGGATTCTGGTTTTGTGGTAGTCGATCTGATTGACTCCGAGACAGTTTTGTCGCTGCGTCAGCGCTACGACTCAATGGATCACGAACAAAGAACACAGTTCGACTGGGTAGATGGATTCAACACATCCATCTATGACAAGCGGCCCGAATACCGCGCCGAGGTATTCGACCTGATGCAAGAGCACATCAGCCCGGCACTGGCGAACGTGCTCGAGGATTACCAGATCATGTTCGCGAACTTCATTGTGAAAGATCCACATTCAGACATGGTTCCGCCACATGTGGATTGGACCTTCCTAGATGAGGAACAGTTCAGTTCGGCCACCGTCTGGTGCCCGCTTGTAGATACAACTCCGGCCAATGGGACTCTCGGAGTGGTGTCTGGCTCGCATAGAAGAATCAATTTCCTTCGGCCATCCAACGTCGCAACCTATGAGCGTTGCGAGCTAGCAGTGGCCGATATTGAGGACCGGCCGGTGATCTCGCTCCAAGCGGGTCAAGCAATCGTCATGGACAACCGCGTCGTACATTTTTCGCCGCCAAACACCACTGACCTTGACCGAGTAGCAGTGGGCTGCGTCGTGGGGCCAACCGAGGCCGAATTGCATCACTACTGGATGAACGAAGATTCTGAACTCATGAAATACCAGATCGACCGATCCTTCTACTTGGACTTCGTCATCGGCTCGCCACCAACGCAATCAGGCGGCGTGCTCAGCGCCAGCGTCGTATCTCACGGTGTTTGATATTTCCTGTTTTTGATATTTCCTGCACATTCCCCCCGACTAGAGCCACTTCTGGAGCGAGATGACTACACCTGTATACGCGGGGTTTGACCGTCAAGAGGACGGCCGGATCAAGCCGCCCAACATCTTCAACGATGCGACACTCGACGCTGCATTCTGGGCAGACGGATTCGTCAAGGTTCCGCTGCTCTCTCCAACCGAGATGAACAGCCTGCGAGAGAAGTTCTCTTTGCTAGCCCCAATGGACGGCTTCGACCCACGGAACTTAGAAAATGCGCGCTGCGATTACCACTGCACCTTTCTAGATCCGAACCGCGAATACAGAAAACAGTCTGATCAGCTGGTGCGAACTGCGATGGGTGAGCAAATCAAAGCAGTCTTGCCTGGCTACCGAATCCTGACGAGCAACGTCTACGTCAAGCCAGCCGGCACCGGGCGATTTGAGATCCACCAGAACTGGCCCACGATCGAAGACATCGACATCCCTACCGTGACGGTATGGGCACCCTTGCAAGACACTGGGTTCAAGAACGGAACCATTCGCGTTGTTCCGGGCGGCCACAGGATTTTCCCAGATATCGCGGCAGCAACCTCGGATCGTTTTTTTGATGACTTCGAGACTGAACTGATCGAGACCTACCTCGAGCCCGTCAATGTTGCTGCCGGTGAGGCCTTGATTTTTGACGATTCCCTGCTGCATTGGTCAAGTGACAACTTGTCAGAGAACCCACGCATCACCTTTCAGATCGAGATGGTTCCTCAGGATGCTCAGACTGTGCTCTGGATCCGTAACCCGGATGATCCAACTCAGTTTGACCTGTGGGAGGCTGCCACTGATTTCTGGCTCGAATATGACATGGAGTCAGTGCTTGGGCGCCCCGAAGGATTGAAGTTCTTGGGAACCCGACCAAACCCGAACCAACACCTCAGCTTGGAAGAGTTCGATGCCTGCATGCAACGGGCGGACGAAATCCGGCGGGCCAAGTACGTACTTGACTGAGACCAAAGGGTCCCTCAGATTCGGCCCAACCGGGTTGGAGCATTTTTGTCTGGAAGGCCACGCGCCTTGTCTGCAAGCCCAGATGCGATACCAACCTGTAGCGCTGCAGTCGAGGTGAGGTGAAGCGCGATAAGCGTTACACCGAACTGCAGGGCCTCGGGCTTGCCAAGCTTGTGATTATGGGCCTCGTTCGCAACAAGCAGCAGGTAGGTTGCTCCACAGGCGCTTGCGAAATGCCAGCGGTGTTTCCCGGTACTAGCTAGAGCAGCGAGACCCACCCATGGCAGCGCTGCAGCCAAGACCACGCTGGGAATTTGTAGATACAACTCTGGGTAGCGAACCAGCTTTGATCCTGTTCGGTGACGCTCACGCATCTTTCGCGTCAGCCATTGCGAGATGCGGTCGGGGTAGCGGTCATGACGAATCCTGAGATCCTGACGAGTCCTAAAAGTTGCACCCTGATCCTCTGCGCGGCGGCAGAAGTCAAAGTCATCTAGATCCCAGACCATGTCTGCATCTGGCATTCCCACCTGCTCAAGGAGTTCGCGGCGCAGGATCAGATTGCAAAATGGCACCTCGTACCAACGAACCTGGCGATCACCTACTCCAATGTGCCCCCAATACCCTTCGGCCAGAATGCTTGCAGCAACTTGTGCTGCGAGCAGCGCACCGGGAGTGCTGCGAGTGGGAGTCTCTGGACCAGTCCAGATTTCTCTGGACCCCGCCGGCAAACTCGCAGCTGCTCGCAACCAGCCAGGCTGCGGCACGGCGTCATCATCAAGGAATGCGAGCACCGGACCGCGCGCCATGCCAACGAGGAGTTCTCTTGTTTGATTGAGTTGCGCCGGGTCAGACTCGACGAGCGTTACAGCCACCTTGTTCGAGCTCAAACAAAGGTTGCCGACTGAGCCTCCGACAAGGAGTTCGCAAGACACTGAGTCTGATTCGCTCACCAGCGCACGAAGAATTCCTTCTATGAGTTCTGGACGCGTACAGGCTACGAGCACCGAGATGTCTGGGTCGATCGAGATAGTCATTGAGTGATTGGGATTCCTAGAGCAATCCGTGCCGCATCACTTGCTAGCTGTGGATACCTGCGCGGCGTTACCGAGACTGCAGTCATTGCAGCACAGGACCAAGTGCAATTGCATGCCGATGGACCGAGGTACTTTTTTCTGAAGGCCTCGTAAGTAGGTCCCGCGAGAATTTTGCCCATCTGGTACTCATGTTCTCGCAGGTTTCCTACTGACTCCCAAATGGTCTCGCAGGGGAACACCTCTCCGCGTTCGTCGAGCACCACAAGGTGCTTGCCTGCTTCACAGATGGCACCCATAGGCGTCTGGCCCGTCATTGCCTCACGCAGAATTCGATGCCCAGAAACCTTGGCTGCACGCATCGGCAAGGTAAACAAATCCCGCTCCCCTGTTGAATCGCCGGACAGTTTTTCGGCCGGGCCCATAAAGCGATCAAACTCGTCAAGCTGCTCAGCCGATACACCAGTAGGCGAGATTTTTTCGTGCGGAAATGTTAGATGGATTCGGTCAACTTGAATCCTGCTGCGAAGTCCCTCGACAATGGCATCGATATCGTCCCGATTGCGTTCGAGCCACACCAGATTCACTTTTAGTGACAGGTTTTTATGACGGCTTCGGACAGCCTGGAGCTGCTCAAAGGTGTTGACGGCTGACTCAAAGAGCCCATCTATGCCTCGGCTGAGATCGTGCCGGGCGCCTAGATGATCAATCGACATCTGGAGTTCCACAACGACATTCGGGTTGCGTGCAACGAGCGGCTCAATCGTCTCAAGCATCACCTCGCCGTAGGCAAAGTTTGAGGGAATGCCAATAACCGAGGTACCACAGTGGTCAATAAACGCTTGGCATATTTCGCCAACGTCCTTACGCACAAATGGCTCCCCGCCCGAAAGCGCTAAGTAATGCAACGGACCGTAGGCCGCAGCGATTTTGTTGACCTCTTCAACGGTCAGTTCTTCACTGCGCCGGGTCGGATTTTCGACTGAGTCTTTGTAGAGACAGAAGTCGCAGCGTGCGTTGCAACGTGAGGTCACGAAAAAGATCAGAGTCTGAGGCAAAGTGGAGCGCTGGCGCAGCGCAAGCGTCGAAGATCGAAGAACCGCTGGCATTCGGCCTAGGTTCATCGGTCACGAATCTTCGCTAAGGATGACACCATCCAAGGCTATCACCGGCACCCAGTTTTGGGCCGTTCGCTGCTTGAAGCCCAGGCGTAGGGAGGTTCAAGGAGGCCCAAAAGATTCGGGGCAGACTGTGCCATTACGCAAGAGATTGCTGCTCGCAATCGGCACGGGCTGCTCAATCTCTGTTTGCCAGACTTCTAATGGCCCTTGCCCGATAGCACCAGAGACTTCGTCTTGTATCGATGCCGAAAGTCGTGGTTCTTTGATTGCTAAGTCTGCATACAAGATGAGCAAAAGGCCAGAGGGAAGTGAAGCAATGGGGTAGGTGCCCGCCCGTAGCCGCTCAGCCGTTGAGCACAGGTCCTTATCCGGTATCCATCCACTCAAGTAGCGCACCAGGTACCGGTCGACCCAAGGCTGGAGTCTGACTTCTGGTGCTGCACGAACCGCAGTGGCCACCTGCTCGGCAAGCTCAGCGAAGCGTGCATCATTCCAGGCGGGCTCAGAAACCGCGGCTAGCAACTTGCCATCAGGCTTAATTGGACTGAGGGCACTCGTTATCCAAAGCGCCGGCCCGGACCACTGAGTCACCATTCGGCGCTCACCGTAATTCATCCCGCTCGCGCTGGTCTCGACTCGTGCGTTGAGGCCGCCCACAATCAGGTTTGAAAGAATCGTATCGGTGGCGATTTCATTGAGCCTGCCACCAGCCTGAGGCACGAAAACTGCCTCGTTGCTATCAAACGCAGTCAAGGTTTGTTCAACTAGTGGGTCAATCAGAGCATCAATGGTGAAAGCGCGATCCTTGACATCCTCTATCTGCTCTGGCCCCGCCATTGCTAAAGCAATGACTGCGAGAGCTGAGAGTGAAAACACTCCTACTCGAAGCGCTTGGCCCCATTGCAATGAAACGCGTCGAGAAAGCGGGTCACGAATGGCAAGGAAGATCGAGAGAAAAATACTGAACCAAACAAAAAGTGAAACCACGACTAGCCATCCAAGTTGAAACGAGCGCAAGAAATCCTGAGGTAGCTGGGTGACATTGAGTCCAGTTCCGAGGAGAACGAGCAAAGTGATTATCCGCAATTGCCGCTCACTGTTTGTCGCAGTTGAGCGGGTGCGCCACCAGATCACGAGAAGCAGAACTGCCAAGATCAAGCCGAGAGCTAGAGAGCCACGGATAAAGAGATCAGCGCTTCCTGCTTGGGCAAAACTCTTTGTGATCTCTCCCCATCGAGGTGGTATCGCCAACACCCAAGCAATAGCTCTTGGAAATCCTGAGATGCCCACGTTCGGTTGCGGATGCGATATCTCTGCGAACAGATAACGAACATTTCCGCCCTGATGTAAGACAGCGTCGAGTGCAGGCTGCAACCAGGCAACAGCCGCAATCAGCCACCCAACCCGGATCACATTTCGCAGCGAACACTGCTGAGTCGGGTCTGGCTCCCGTCGTCGTGACCCAGCAAGTACAAGGCCAGCCCACAGCACGGGGCCAATAATGATGAGTGCATGGGGGATGTACGACTGCGCACAGAATGAACCCAATCCGACAGCCCACCACCAGGCCCGAGGGGTGCCCGAGGCTGCTGCCCAACTCGCTATCAGCGTGGCTGAGATTGCCAACAGAGAAATCGAAATGTTGTTTCCTTCCCAGAAGGCTCCGAGTGCAGGAACAGTAATAACCAAGGCAGCCATCACCCATGCTGCGATCGCCGCCATTCCGCCTGCCGCCCTCCAAGCGGCCCAGACAGAAACCGTCCAGCACAAGAACGTGAACGCCGAAGCACCGAACAACGCACCTAGGCGCACGCCAAATACGCGAACAAATGGAGCGAGCAAGTCCATCGGAAGTGGACCCAGATGCGAACCCTTTCCAATGCTTCCCAGGCTCGTGACGAGCCCCAACAGAGGGTGGTCAACCGTTCCGACCTGAGCGGCGCGCATCATCAGGGTTGCTGCGTGGCCCGTTGGCTGCCAGCCCACAGAATGGGCCCACCAAATTCCGTGGGCAATGAACCCAACCGAAATGACACCCATTACCCCTGCGCCAACTACATGCTGCCGAGTCATCCTCCGCGGCTCAGATACCCGCGGGAAGGATGCAAAATGAAGCAGTCTTCGCCACTGACGGCCGAGAGCGCGGCTCCCGCTACGGGAAAATTCGCTCGCCTGGAGAAAGACTCGGCCGGCGCATTTTGTCAACGCTGATCCGAACTTGATCAAGCGTGTTATCACCCGAGTCACAGCCAATCCTGGTGTGAGCATCGCAAGAAGAATGAGGGAGGCACCGATGAGCGAGAGCAGCCGTGACGGTTGTGAACTCGAGAGGAGGGCACTCGCCCCGAACGTGGAAACCACCAGCGAGAGCGCGGAAACTGCCACGATTAGAAATCGGAGAGCAGTATCCCAACTGCGCCGTGCAACCCCATAAAGAGCTGCGCTGCTCGAAACGACTAGCAGGCTCCAGCCAAGCCAGTGAAGGCCAAGGGAGCGAACGTGTATCTGATTCCATCGCTCTGGGCCGAGAACGAATGCAGCAAGACAAAGCGCTCCGATAGTGCTCCAAGTTGCAGCGAATCGCAACCAGGTTCTGCCAGTCAAACGGCCTCCCGACCGATACATGACTGCGACCTCCCAAGTTAGTAAGGCTGGAGTAACGAGGAGTAGAGGGCCGAGCCAGAACACCGTTGGTTCAAATGGCGAAATCGCTACTCGACCCAACAGCGCACACAACGATGCTCCAAGGGCAACAGCCAGTGGCCAGTCCGAGAGCTTGTGGGAAGGCTGAACTTTGCGTGCCTCGATCTTCCTGAATACAACCGCTGCCAGAAGGACCAGAATCACCACAATGCAGATCTGCAGCGCCGCAAATGCAGGAATTGCGCTTATCTGTGCAGATCGAGATCCAAAATCCAAGAACGCCTGCGCTATCGACAACACCCAAGCAACAACCAAAAGGGAGCTAGAGGACACTCTCGTCGCCTGGTCGTTGTCCGTCACCGTGTCCAAACCGTTCGCTCAGTTCTCGGATGTAATGAGGTTGCAGTGGTGCTGAGAAAAGAATCCCCTCAAGACGCACCGATTCTAACAGTGGCCCCCTCCGATCCCACCGGTCACTCTGCCCTACTCCTCAGCATGGGACATCGTCTCTACTTGCGAATGCTGACCGTTGGTCCTAGGCGAGCAAGATCCTGCGCAGTATCTCGAATTGACCTCATTGAAGACAAGGTCGAGGTACCAACTGACCGAGGGAAGTAATCCACCCCAATCTGCTGCAGAG
>WLLG01000075.1 GCA_009700815.1 Actinomycetota bacterium | reverse complement strand
CCTGCACGTAAGGCACCAGCCAAGAAGGCTCCAGCCAAGAAGGCTCCAGCCAAGAAGGCTCCAGCCAAGAAGGCTCCAGCCAAGAAGGCTCCAGCCAAGAAGGCTCCAGCCAAGAAGGCTCCAGCCAAGAAGGCTCCAGCTAAGAAGGCGCCTGCACGTAAGGCACCAGCTAAGAAGGCACCAGCCAAGAAGGCGCCTGCACGTAAAGCACCAGCCAAGAAGGCTCCAGCCAAGAAGGCGCCTGCACGTAAAGCTCCAGCCAAGAAGGCTCCAGCCCGTAAGCGCTAATTTGGCCATCAGGCCTAAGAAGATGATTACCAGAACGGTCCGGAGAAATCCGGGCCGTTCTCGCGTCTGCGCCCAGGGTACTGCCTGAGTGCAGGCGAGTCTGCCGAGTCCAAGTACTCTGCGTTGCCATGAGTGCACAGTTCATCTTCACAATGCATCGCGTGACCAAGTTCATCCCCCCCGATCGCGAGGTCCTCAAAGACATCACGCTCAGCTTTTACCCGGGGGCAAAAATTGGTGTGATCGGCTCCAACGGATCGGGCAAGTCCACCTTGTTGAAGATCATGGCGGGAGTCGATGACCAGTTCAACGGCGAGGCGCGCCTCACCCCTGGATTCACGGTAGGGATGCTTGAACAGGAACCGCAGCTTGATCCCGATAAGGACGTGATTGGAAACATCATGGACGGCGTAGCCGAAGTCGCTGCGCTCCTGACCTCGTATGACGCTCTCATGGCAAAGTGGAGTGACCCCGAGGCTGACTACGAGAAGCTCGGAGCCCAGCAGGCAGACCTTGAGGCGAAGATCGAAGCGGCCGGCGCCTGGGACCTGCAGCGAACAATCGACATTGCAATGGATGCGCTTCGCACTCCCCCACACGATGCAGATGTCACAAAACTCTCGGGAGGCGAGCGGCGAAGGGTAGCTCTGTGCCGCCTGCTGCTGGCGCAGCCTGACCTGCTGTTACTTGATGAGCCAACGAACCATCTTGATGCCGAGTCAGTGGCTTGGCTCGAGCGCTACCTTCAGGATTATCAGGGCACAGTCGTCGCCATTACCCACGATCGCTACTTCCTCGACAATGTTGCACAGTGGATTCTTGAACTCGAGCATGGCCGTGGCCACCCCTTTGAGGGGAACTACTCAGGTTGGTTAGCGCAGAAGCAAGAGCGTCTGGCTCTCGAAGACAAGCAGAACGATGGCAGGCGCAAGAATCTTGAGCGAGAGCTTGAATGGGTTCGCATGGCACCAAAGGCTCGGCAAGCAAAGTCAAAGGCGCGCCTTCAGGCCTACGAGGAGCTTCGTGCCGAGGCCGAGGCTGCTCGTAGCAAAGACGGGAGTATGGAGATCACTATTCCGCCTGGCCCGCGCCTAGGGGATCAAGTGGTAGAGGCTGAGTCGATCAGCAAGGGTTACGGAGATCGACTCCTCATCGAGGACCTCACCTTCACTCTGCCCCGATCAGGAATCGTTGGAGTAATCGGTCCAAACGGGGCTGGAAAGACCACGCTCTTCCGCATGATTGTTCAAGCCCTTGAGGGTGGTCACGTTGAGGACGTCCCTGATAGCGGAACCCTGACGGTTGGCTCAACCGTCGACCTGTCCTATGTCGATCAGTCTCGCGACTCTCTGACTGACGACAACACCCTGTATGAGGAAATCACAGACGGGTTAGATTTCATCAAGTTGGGCAACCGCGAGGTGAACTCACGGGTCTATTGCGCAAGCTTCATGTTCAAGGGTCCGGACCAGCAAAAGAAGGTTGGACAACTCTCGGGTGGAGAGCGCAACCGAGTTCACCTGGCCAAGTTGCTGCGAACTGCAGGCAACGTGCTCCTACTCGATGAGCCGACGAACGACCTCGACATCGATACCCTTCGTGCGCTCGAAGACGGCTTAGCCGCCTTCCCTGGGTGTGCCGTTGTGATCTCGCACGATCGTTGGTTCTTGGATCGGATTGCTACGCACATGCTGGCTTTCGAGGGCGACTCGCAGGTTCGTTGGTTCGAAGGCAACTTCACCGAATACGAGGCTCAGCGGAAGAAGGAACTCGGTGCCGATGCGGCTCAGCCTCATCGCATTAAGTACAAGCCGCTGACCCGCTAAAGCCCCGCTCTGTTATGCGCCTGACCCCCTATAGGGGGTCAGGCGCAAGACAGAAGCCTGGTGCGGTGGGAACTCGTTGTGGAACAATTCATAGGAGAAAAATTCAGGTCGTCCACTTCATCTACCGATACATACGGGCATGAGTACGACCACCGCAGCCACCCCCACCCAACGCTCCACTCACAGCCGCGCCGTGCAGCGCGACATCGAACCAGGCAGCATTGTTGAATGCATCCTGTGCGGGGAGCGCATCAAGTTCCAAGCCAAGATCCGTCCAAAGCAGGTCATCTGCAACGTGTACGAAGGCAAGAACTGGGATCGGGTAGAGCACTTTCACGCTCCTTGTTATGCCGAGGCTGGCGAGCCGCACGGCCCAGCAGACACGACCCCTGTCGTGAAGGCTCGAAGGGTTGCGGCAAAGAACAACCCAGAGATGCAGAAGGCCTAGTCACAAGGTTCATACTTCTTCTGGCTGACTCATAACCATCTCCGTCTGGGAGACTTGCTGTCTGGGAGACTTGCTGCATGGCAGTATCCAGCACGAGACCCGCCGCAGCATCCACAACGCAAGCAGCTTGGGATTCGGGGGCGATGGCCCTTGCCAAAGCCCACCCGGTACCAGCAAGGCTCTTGAGGGCTCACGGGCCACCACGCCTAGGGGCAAAGCCAGCGGCCAGCAGCCGATTCCAGAGTCTGGCCAGAGCAATTGCCCACCAACAGCTTGCAGGAAAAGCAGCCTCTGCAATCTGGTCACGAGTCGCTCTAGCTGTTGGTGCCGAGTTCAGCCCCGCTGCTGTGCTGGAGTTAGGACCGCAAGGGCTTCGAGCCTGCGGACTCTCAACGGCCAAAGCTTCAGCAATTGTCGACCTTGCCCTCAGCACAGCTGAAGGCGAAATTCGATTCGACCGTATTGCGCGACTCGATGACCACAAGGTGATCGAGCAACTCACATCGGTGAAAGGTATCGGACCTTGGACTGCGCAGATGTTTCTGATGTTTGAGTTGCGACGCATCGACGTTTGGCCCACTGGCGATTACGGGGTTCGAGCTGGATTTGCTTCGGCGTTCGCTCTGGACGGCATGCCGAGCCCGCTAGAGCTTGGCCAACTTGGCGACCCTTTTGCCCCCTACCGCTCGATCTTGGCCTGGTGGTGTTGGCGAGAGACTGATTCGAAACCTTCATGAGCGGCACAGGCCCAGGCCCCCACCAGCTAACGACTTGACCGAGTCAATTCAACGAGATTGCGGTGAGATCATTGCGAACACCAGCGCTGCTTGAGTCGCAGCGTCGCCGTCAGCAGACTGCAGCACAAGTTCAGGTGAGGTCGGTGCCTCATAGGGATCATCAACGCCGGTGAGGCCCTTGAGTGTGCCTGCACGTGCTTGGGCATAGAGCCCTTTTGGGTCACGTTGCTCACACTCAGCTAAAGATGTCGCCACGTACACCTCAAGGAACGCTAAGCCTGCATCAGTAACTCGCCTACGGACTGCTTCACGGGCGGCACGATACGGCGAGACTAAGGGCACAAGTGCAACCAAGCCTGCATCGGCAAAGAGGGCTGCGACCTCACCCACTCGACGCACGTTCTCATCCCTGTCGGCTGCGCTAAAGCCCAAGTCGTCGTTGAGTCCCTGCCGAAGATTGTCCCCGTCGAGCAAGTAGGCGGCCCGACCCGCAGCAACGAGTTGGCGTTCAAGTTCAACCGCCACAGAGGACTTCCCCGATCCAGACAACCCTGTGAACCAAACCACGTGTCCTGCGCCGCCAGAAATCTCCGATCGCGCCGAGCGCTCAACGGCTCCCGGATGCCAAACAACGATTCGCTGAGGTTCCTCAGCGGAGCTCACGTCTCACCCAGGATCATCCCTGCACCCACCGTTGCATTGGTGGCTTCATCAATAAGGATGAATGATCCGGTCTCCCGACTGCGCCGGTACTCGTCAAAGAACAGTGGCAAGGTGGTTCGAATAGAAACTCGCCCCATCTCGTTGAGCTGCAAGGTCTCTGCACTCTCATCTCTGTGCAGCGAGTTGATATCCAACCGGTACTTCAGATTTTTGACAATTGCACGAGCAGTGCGGGTCGTGTGCTTGATAGAGAGTTTGGATCCCGCTGAGAGGACAGTCTCGTCGGCTAGCCAACAGACCATGGCATCAATGTCTTGTGCCGAGGTAGGCTGATTTTGCGGGCGGCAAATCATGTCACCACGGGAAATATCAATCTCATCCTCGAGTAGGAGTGTCACCGACATAGGAGCGAACGCGCCGTCCACCTCTCCATCGAAGGTGTCGATGCGCTTGATCTTGGTAGTGAAACCAGATGGCAGGACCATGACCTCGTCCCCAGAGCGAAAGACGCCAGATGCAACCCTGCCGGCATAGCCGCGGTAGTCGTGGAATTCCTCGGTCTGCGGTCGAAGAACGCACTGAACTGGGAAGCGGGCGTCTATCAAATTCCGATCTGAGGCGATGTGCACAGTCTCGAGGTGGTGCAACAGCGAGGACCCCTCAAACCATGTCATGTGTTCGGATCGCGCGACCACGTTGTCTCCGTTCAAGGCTGACAACGGGATGAAGGTCAAGTCCGAAATATCTAGTTTTGCTGCAAACGATCCAAACTCTTCAACAATCTCGTTAAAGCGATCCTCGGAATAGTCAACGAGGTCCATCTTGTTGACGGCAATCACAAGGTGGGGAATCCGCAGGAGCGACGCAATAAAGGCGTGCCGACGCGACTGCTCGAGGACACCTTTACGAGCGTCAATAAGCACGATTGCTAGGTCTGCGGTTGAGGCACCAGTGACCATATTGCGCGTGTACTGAACATGACCCGGTGTATCGGCAATGATGAATTTGCGCTTTGGAGTTGCGAAGTAACGATACGCAACGTCAATGGTGATTCCTTGCTCGCGCTCGGCACGCAGGCCATCAGTCAGAAGTGCCAGATTTGGTGCATCAAGCCCCATCCTCTCGCTGGCGTCCGCCACAGATGTCATCTGGTCTTCGAAAATTGACTTGGAGTCAAAGAGCAAGCGGCCGATCAGTGTGGACTTGCCGTCGTCCACTGAACCAGCAGTGGCGAACCGTAGTAGTTCACTCATTAGAAATACCCCTGACGCTTACGATCTTCCATGGCGGCTTCCGATGCACGGTCATCGGCGCGAGTTGCACCCCGTTCAGTCACCCGAGTAGCGGAGACCTCATCGATGACTTGTTGAACCGTCCTCGCATCGGACTCAACTGCACCCGTGCAGGAGGCATCTCCAACGGTGCGGAAGCGAACCGTGCGGGTCTCGGGCTTCTCACCATCCATGACAGTTACGAACTCGGTCACGGCGAGCAGCATCCCGTCACGCTCGAACACCTCGCGCTCATGCGCGTAGTAGATATTTGGAACCTCGATTCCGTCCTCGGCGATGTACTGCCAGATATCCAGTTCGGTCCAGTTGCTGAGCGGAAAGATTCGAATGTGTTCGCCGCGAAGATGCCGGCCGTTATAGAGACTCCACAGCTCTGGCCGCTGATTTTTGGGATCCCACTGACCGAACTCGTCTCGGAATGAGTACACCCGCTCCTTTGAACGAGCTTTCTCTTCGTCTCGACGAGCACCACCGAAGGCGGCGTCAAAGCCGTGTTCCTCGAGGCCATCAAGCAGCGTCATGGTTTGCAATTGATTACGGCTCGCTCGCGGGCCTTTCTGTTCTACCTGCTTGCCGCTGTCGATTGAGTCCTGAACAGAAGCAATGACCAGCTTGATCCCGAGTTCAGCTACCCGGCGGTCTCGGTATTCGTAGACCTCTTCAAAGTTATGGCCTGTGTCCACATGCATCACAGGGAACGGAATTTTTGCAGGCCAAAAAGCCTTCTCAGCCAATCGCAGCATCACGATGGAGTCTTTGCCTCCGGAAAACAACAAGACCGGCCGCTCAAACTCGGCTGCGACCTCCCTGATGATATGAATCGACTCTGATTCGAGAGTCTTGAGATGTGAGAGTTCGTAATTCACTACGCAACCGTTCCAAAAAAGTGGGAGAAATGGGAGGCTCGTTCCACATGCTTTGGCAAGCTCTGCGACTACACCCCCACAACACTGCAGGTGAAATATAGCGATTGTTTCACCACAACCCACTCTTGAAAGCTAATTCCACTCTGCTTCATTCAAATATCTAGCGGCGCTTGCCGTAGATTCTCGACATGGCCAACCTTGACGATCACTTTCTCGCAGCCCAACTTGCTCAAGCGGCTGGGGAACTTCTGCTGCAGGTACGTAGCGATCTTCAACAGCAACAGGCGACCCAATCCGAGATCAAAGATCAGGGCGATCAGCGAGCGCATGAGTTTCTCATGCAGCAGTTGAGCAGCAGAAGGCCAGCGGACTCGGTGCTCTCCGAGGAGTCATCCGAAGCGGACCGACTCGACCCAGCTCGCCTGACCGCCGAACGCGTCTGGGTGATCGACCCGCTCGACGGGACCCGCGAATTTGGCGAGGGTCGCTCCGACTGGGCCGTTCATGTGGCACTTGTCGAAGGCGGAGTACCTACCGCCGGAGCCGTTTCATTGCCAGGCTTAGGAATTGTGTTCTCCACAGATAACCCTCCGGAACTTCCTGCACCTGGAAGTCCGCTTCGAGTCATTGTGAGTCGGTCTCGGCCGCCGGCAGAGGCGCTGGAAATTGCCAAAGCCCTGAATGCGGATCTTGTCGAGATGGGTTCTGCCGGAGCTAAAGCCATGGCGATCTTGCGTGGCGAGGCTGACATCTACCCCCATTCCGGCGGTCAATTCGAGTGGGATTCCTGTGCCCCCGTGGCTGTAGCTACTGCAGCCGGGTTGTCCTGCACCCGCCTGGATGGGTCACCCCTTTTCTACAACTGCGCAGACCCATATCTTCCTGATCTGCTCATTTGTCGACCCGCGAATACAGAACAAGTGCTCGCCGTGGTGAACTAGCAGAATGGCAAGCGTTCCACTTTCTGATCAACCCGAACAAACAACCCTGTCTGAAGGCTCCATTTCTCCAGATGTAGTTGAGTACTCGTTCTCGGATAATGGCCCATGGGTCATTGACCGTACTGAACTCACTTGGACCGCTGGGATTGCGCTGCTCAGGGCTAATACCCGTCGTCTCGTGCCGCAACTCACCGCAAAGCGTCGCCTTCCGCCTCCGGGCCGCCTGGCAGTAGTTTCAGCACATCTTGGCGCTGCCGTCATTGGCTGGGCCGTGATCGACCGTCGCCGCGGAGGTTCAGACTCGCGTCTGGGCTTGTCTAAGCGATTGCGATCTGCTGCAGAAAAGCTTGGTCCCACCTACATCAAATTGGGTCAAGTCATCTCGAGCGGAGAAGGGTTGTTCCCCACGGAACTTGTTGAAGAGTTCAAAGCCTGCCGAGATCAGGTTCCTTCGGAGCCCTTTGATGCGGTTCGTCAGGTAGTCGAGGCTGATTTCGGTCGTCCGCTCGAGACTGTGTTCTCTCGGTTTGAGCGCACTCCAATCGCTGCTGCTTCAATTGCGCAGGTTCACTCAGCCCAACTCATTACTGGTGAGGAGGTTGTAGTGAAAGTGCAACGACCCACCATTCGCAAGCAGGTGCAATCCGACCTGAAAGTCATGTCCTGGCTTGCGCCATTCTTAGTGGGACGAATCCCGATCGCTGCATTGGCGAACCCGCCGGCGCTGGTCGAACTGTTTGCGGAAACCATTACCGAGGAACTTGATTTTCGCCTCGAAGCAGAAAACATGCTCGACGTTGCTTCTTCTTTCGCTGAGCTCAGCCAACGTGGCATGGTCATTGCGCGCCCTCATCCCGAACTAGTGACACGCCGGGTTCTAGTCATGGAGCGCCTTTCGGGGTTTGGTTTTGACGATCTGGAGTCGATGCAGGCCGCCGGAATCGATACGCATGAAGTGATTCGGATCGGCATGACCGGCTTTACCGAGAGCTGCATGGTGAATGGAATCTTCCACGGGGATCTGCACGGCGGAAACCTGTTCGTGATGACCGACGGCAGAATTGCGTTGCTGGATTTTGGCATTACTGCTCGCATGACGGACCTAGAGCGCACAGCATTTCTGCGCCTGATGCTGACGGGGGCCACGGGAGATATTAAGGGTCAACTCGCAGCCTTCAGAGATCTCGGTGCCCTTCCGCCAGATACCGATCTTGATGATGTCATTGCAGAATTACATCTT
>WLLG01000074.1 GCA_009700815.1 Actinomycetota bacterium | reverse complement strand
TTTCCGCCAGGATCTGAGCGGCACTCGGGAGTGCACCCAGTCGCAGTTATTCGGTTCGGTCTCTGGTTTGCCAAGGCTCTGGTGATTTCAAATCTGAGCGTGGCACGGGAGGTTGTGCGTCGGAAAATTCAGCTCGAGGAAGGCATTGTTGCGGTTCCGCTGCGAGCGTGTTCGCCCTTAGTAGCTGCGTTTGTGGCCAATGCGATCACCCTGACGCCCGGCACCTTGACAGTGGATGTCCGGCCGCAGGCGTTTGGCAAGATCGGTACGGAACCGCCGGCCGGGCACTTGCAGGTTCGCAACGGAGTCGCGGTGCCACCAGTGTTGTACGTGCATTGTCTAAAAGTGGGTGACCCAGAACAAGTTCGAGCTGATGGCCTGGCACTCGAAAAGTATGTAGTCAATGCATTCGGTTCGCCCGAGGATCGCCAGGCAATTCTTCAGCCGCCACCTATCTGGCCGCCGTTAGAGAATCCTTCTGGCAGAGAGGGGAGCCCCGCATGATTCTTGTTACAAATCTGGGATTTGTTCTGCTCTCACTAGGAGCGTTGTTCACTCTTGCACGCCTTGTTCAGGGCCCGTCGCTAGCTGACCGAGTAGTTGCAACTGACCTTCTGCTGACGTTGTTGGTCATGGGGATTGCAGTGCTGTCTGCGCGCACAGGCGAGAGCACCTATTTGATCGTGATGGTCATTGTGGCCATGGTGGGATTCTTTGGTACGGCCATGGTGGCGCGATTCATTGAGCGGCGCGGCGCATGAGTATTTCCACGGTCATTTCAGCTGCGTTGATTCTTGTTGGTTGCGCGCTCGGGTTACTCGGTGGAGTCGGCCTGTATCGTTTTCCCGACGTGCTTGGCCGCATGCATGCAGCCACAAAGCCACCAACCTTGGGTCTGGTTCTGGTTGCTGTTGCTGCCATCCTGAGAGTCGATCAACTTGCCGGCGCGACCTTGTTGGTGCTTGTGATTCTGTTGCAGTTTCTGACTGCACCCGTGGGAGCGCACATGGTGGCGCGTGCCTCCTATGAATCAGGCGATCAGCTAGACGAAGCCACAGTTATTGATGATCTGAGTCAGGCGGAGCCACCCGAGCAATTTCCATAGTCTCTAGCTACTGCTCGCGCAGAAAGCGCTCAACTTCTTCGACTAGGTCATCAGCCGATTGGATGGAGCCAGCGTTGCGATCATGCTGCTCCTCTAGATGGCGAACGTAGTCAATCGTTGTCTCGTCTTCAGATACGAGCGTGGTGATCTCTTGTTCGTAGGCTGCGACTGCTGCGGCTAGGCCTTCTGAGTTCAGCTTCAGTTCAGCCACCTCGGTGACCCGCTGCACTAGTGCTAGCGCAGCCTTGGGTGAGGATGCAGAGGGGACATAGGCGGGGACTGCTGCCCAGAGAGAGGCCGAGTCAATCTGTGCGCTGACACATTCGGTATGGAGCACTCCCACAATGCCAGTTGGGCCTTCATAGTGAGCCTGGTCCAAATTGAATCGATTGATCACGGACTGCAGGTATGCGTTACCGAATACGGGGGTTGGTCGCGTGTGGGCAACATCTGCGAGGAGCGAACCCAAAGTAATCACCATGCTGCAGTTCAACTCTGCGGCCACCTGAAGTACCTGCCTGCAGAAGCCGCGCCATTTGAGTTGAGGCTCGACTCCTCGCATCAGAACTATTCCGCCAGGAGCATCCTGAGGGGTTGCCCAAGAGAACGTGTTTCGAGGCCAGTCGATTGTGCGGTCTAGACCACCAAGGCTTCGCACACGCGGACGAGTTGCAGTGAAATCGTAGAACTCCTCTGGGTCAATCTGGGCGAACTCCCGGCCCTGAAGGTGCTCGGTGAGGTAGTCCACAGCAGAGGTGGCCGCGTCGGCAGCGTCATTCCAGCCCTCAAACGCAACGATCATTACTGGTCGATCTCCCGCCGGGCGATCCGTCCACAACAGATGGCTCATTGTGTTCACGGTACCGGTCGCATGTGGATACTCCACCGGGCCTATCATTCAGCGATGATTCAAGTTGAGGAGTGCGCAGAGGTAACCGCCGAACTGGTTGAGGCTTTTGCTCAGCTCATCCCTCAGTTGTCAGCATCATCCGCAGCTCCGACTGCAGCTGAACTAGAAGAGATGCTGGGATCAGGAGCGAGTCACCTGCTTGTGGCCCGTGAGGATGCTGGTCCGATTCTTGGATGCATGACGTTGGTGGTATTTCGGATACCAACAGGTGTACGAGCATGGATCGAGGATGTCGTGGTGGATTCAGGGGCCCGCGGCAAAGGTGTGGGAGAGGCGCTCAATTCTGCAGCGCTTGAGCTTGCGGCGGGCCTTGGAGCGAGAACGGTTGACCTCACTTCTCGACCATCTCGTGAAGCTGCAAATCGTCTCTATCGCAGGCTTGGATTCGTCCAACGCGAGACGAACGTCTACCGCTTCCAGCGCAAGGGCTGACCTGCCGAGATGTGCTCGGCGTTAGCGGCCGAGCACGAGCAGCGCGCCGACGCCAAGTTCGATTGCGCAGCCTGCAATGTTCTCCTTGGATGCGTTCCGGTCGACGGCCACCGACGCCACCCGAGCAGCGAAGGCTCCGAGCCACGCCGCCCCGAGCACGAGCGCAGCGTCGGCGGAGCCAATGACGAGTACCGCACAGCCCGCTCCGATGAAGAGCCCCCCGTACGTGGCGCGGAACTCGGAGACGCCGAGTGGCCCCGGGAGTTCGAGCCCGATGACGCGACTCACACGCTTCGGCCAGATCAGGCCGAGCAACCCGGCGACGATGGACGCGGTCGCCCCGAGGACGGCAGGAACGCTCATGGCAATGGAAACACGCGATCTGCGGCGCTCATTCCCGGGACGCGCGGAACCACCCAGGTGGTAGACATAGGTTAAACCCATGTCGTATCCTGCATAGATGGAGCGATCAACCGATTCCGCGGAAGCCCAACTCTTGCGGTTGGGGCTGACTCTTCCGGAACCACTCCCGCCATTCGGTGAGTACGTGCCTGCAGTACGCTCTGGGCGGCAGCTCTGGGTGGGCGGACACTTCGGAACGCACGCGGATGGCTCGATCTTCACTGGCAAGGTCGGCGAATCGGTATCCGTCGATGCGGCCTGCGGAGCGGCCCGATCGGCTGCGATCAACTTGCTCGCCACGGTCCGGGCCGAGCTCGGTTCGCTCGACGAGGTGTCACAGATCGTCCGCGTATTCGGCGTCGTTAACTCGACACCTGATTTCAGCGGGCAGACCGGCGTCATCGATGCCGCTTCAAGCGTGTTCGTCGAGGTCTTCGGTGACCGTGGGCGACATGCCCGACTGGCGGTCGGAGTTGCCGCGCTGCCAGGCGACCTCGTGCTCGAGATCGAAGCCGTCCTCGATATTGCCGAACGGGTTGCGGCACCCGAAGCCGGGGAAGCGTGAGGATGGCGGCCAACGAACTCGACTTCCAGTTTGGCGGCCGTCTGTCGCTCGATCTCACTTGGACGCTCCGATACCGGTCCGTTGCTCCGACCGAACTGCTCGCAGCCCCGAGCGATCTTGGTCGTTGGATCACCGAGGCAGTTGCGCCTGTCCGCGAACCGCTGACCGCACCCGACCTGGCGTCGGCGGTCGAACTGCGGGAGGCGATTTACGCCGGGGCCACGTCTAGCCTCGCCGGCGAGGACGTCGTCCGTGGGGTCCGGGAGACCATTAACGACTTCGCTGCCCGGCCAGCGCCGTTTCGCTCGCTGGTGGGGCATGCGGGTGCAACGTCGCACCTTCGGCCAGGAGCGGAGGTGGAATGCGCACTGGCAGTAGTCGCTCTCGACGCCGTGGAGCTTCTGGCTTCCGCCGATGGTCGGCTTCGTGTGTGCGAGGGACCGGGCTGCTCACTCGTGTTCTACGACTCCTCGCGTCCTGGGACTCGCCGCTGGTGCTCCACCGAGCGGTGCGGGAACCGGGTCAACACCACGACCTATCGCCGGCGCCTTGCCGTCAAGAAACCCAACACCTGAGAGGACCGACATGCTGAGCATGAAGCCAAACTGCGAGTGCTGCGACTGCGATCTCGACCCATCTGGTACCGACGCCCTCATCTGCTCGTTCGAGTGCACCTGGTGCGAAGACTGCGCCGAGCACCTCGGTGGCGCATGCCCCAACTGCGGTGGGTCGCTGGTGCAGCGTCCGTCTCGTGACGCGGCGCTGCTCGTGGGCTTTCCGGCGTCGACGGAACGCGCACCGGCCTCCCATGCATGCCCCTGACCGCTGGAACAGCGCTTCCACCTTTTTCAGGGAGACGAATGTGTACCGCTGGTCACCGAAAGGCTGAAGGACCGCAGTTCAGGGAAAGAAGCGGAATTCCCGTCGACGCTCTTGGTCACCTCGGGGTAGCCTTTCACAATGAGTCCGCTTCGGGAACTTGTCGAGTCGAAGCGTGATGAGATCACCGAGGTCGTCCGTCGGCACAAGGGGCGCACAGTCGCGGTCTTCGGCTCGGTCGCGCGCGGTGACGACGGTCCTCGCAGCGACATCGACTTTTTAGTCGAGTTCGAGGCCGACAGCTCACTGTTCGACCTCCTGCACATCAGCGAGGAACTCGAGGGGCTGCTCGGAGTGCAGGTTGACGTCGTGTCTTCCGGCGGGCTGAAGGACCGCGACGAGCACATCCGCCGTGAGGCAGTGCTGCTGTGAGCCGCGGCGATGCCGATCGTATCGCCGACATCCTTGACGCTGCCCGAGAACTGGCTGCCGCCGTCGAAGTGGGCCACGCAGAGTTTGTGTCTAGTCCGCTCAGAGTGCGTGCAGCTGAGCGTCTGCTCGAGATAATTGGCGAGGCGAGCAACCAGCTTTCCGAGGAGTTCACCGCCGCCCACGCGGACGTGCCATGGAGCGATGTGGTCGCGCTTCGGATCTTGCTTGCGCACCACTACCACCGGGTCGATGTCGATCAGGTCTGGAGGATTGCCACGGCGGCAGTCCCTGACCTAGTGCGCGATCTTGGCGCCGGTTGATTCTGGCCCCTTTCAAGTTCAACTTTCTCCGGTAGACAAACGTCTACCGCTGGTCACCCAAGGGCTGAACTCCGCTGGCCGCCTCGCCCACGCTTACTCGCTGAGAGGGACTGTGCTTCGAGGGACTGTGCTGTGAGGGACTTCGCGACGTTCCATTTTTGGGATACCCGGCGTGGTGTCGTTCACTGCCCAACTGATGATCACCTCGGGAGTAATGCGAAATCGCGGGGCACCGTTAACCTGCTCGATTTTCGCTGTGCCGGTGATTTTGACCCCGCGTGGAGACCACGGATCAGCAGTTGCTAGGTCATCGATGACCAGCGTGGCACGCGGGTTGTTCTCGATATTTCGGTAGCGAACCGTGTGGGTGATATCGAACCCAGCGGTGACAATCTCGTCGCCTTCAACTTCAAAGATCACTGGTGCCACATCAGGCTTGCCTGAGAGTGATGCGGTGGCGAAACGCATCAGCGGCTGTGAATTCAAATACGCCAGTTCCGCTTCGGTGAAGGCGCTCATGACGCGTCCCCTGCTGCTCCTGCTGCGTCTCCGGCTTCGGGGGGAGCGTTGACTGCGAAGACATCAAGGTCCCACCAGGCGGCCATGGGTAGTGTCTTGATCGTGGCAACGGCCTCTTGTGGGTCCTCGGCAAACGTCTCAATAAAGACGGTTCCTCGGGCCATAGCTAGGTAGATAGACCCCACACGACCATCTGCGACTAGTGCAGCAGCCTGAGCCTGTTCCTCTGCGACAGTGGCAAAGACCTCTGTCATGTCCGTGCCCTCTCGAAATGTGCAGATCACCATGAACGTTGCCATTGCTGTTGCTCCTACGTCTGAGTGGCCGGCACGGTCCTTCCGCCCAGCCGACATACTCTGATACCTCAACTTAAGTTGAGGTCAAATGCTAGATTCGCCCGGTGCCCAAAAGAGCCGTGCAGCCAAAAGAAGCCGCCCTGCCCCCAAGTGTCCGAGCACCCACTCGAGAAGAGCTCTTCCGTGACTGGTCGGTTGGTCAGTTGGCCGACCGCAGCGGCCTCTCGGTTTCTGCGCTCCACTTTTATGAGAGAAAAGGTCTGATCTCATCTACGAGAAACGAGGGGAACCAGCGGAGGTTCAGTCGCGAGATGCTCCGGCGCCTTGCGTTCATTCGCGCTTCGCAGTCTCTTGGCATCCCGCTGACAGAGATAGGTGAGGCGCTCTCAACTCTGCCGCAGCAGCGAACCCCGAACGAGGCCGACTGGGCGGTGCTTGCAGAGGGGTGGCGAGAAGTGCTTGACGCCCGGATGGGCCTGCTTGAGCGGCTCCGTGATGACCTCACCTCATGCATCGGTTGCGGCTGCTTGTCTTTCGAACGGTGCAAGATCGTCAACCCCGCTGACCGACTGAGCGTGGAGGGCCCAGGTGCAAGGCGACTCATGCCGGGCACGACTCAACCAAAGCCTCGTTGATTGAGCCCATCTGTAGCTGCGGTTGAGTTCTGCGAGGCCTATGAGACGCTCACTACGAAAGCATTCCGGTTGCGGAGGTGGCCGTGAACCTGGCAAGAAGGCGACCGTCGGCGACCATCGCTGCTCGGTATTCCTCCCAGTTCTCGTGTTCCCCTGCAGCAAGACGGTAGTAATCGACGAGTGCATCGCAGGTGGCATCATCAGGCGAGGTGGCCACGGGGCTGAGCGAGACGGTGCCATCGAAGCTCACCCACTCATACGGTCCGCTTCCGGCTACCCACAGCGCAGCGCGTGGGTCGCGGCGCAAGTTGCGAGTCTTTGCTCGCGTATCAGTGATGGAGATCGTGAATGTGTTGCCGTCGAGCAAATAGTTCACGACTGATTGCTGCGGCCTGCCATCGCGGCGAAGTGTGGTCAACAGGGTTTCGCTGTGGTGTGCGGCGAACTCGAGTGCAGCGGTCAGTTCCATCGGCAGAGCGTATTCCGGATGCAGAGTGCATTTCGCCAGCAGAGTGCATTCCGCCAGCAGCGCGCATTTCGCCAGCAGCGCGTATTCCACTAGCCGCTAGTGAGCGATCAGGCCGGCCGATGCTGGTACTTTTCTTCGAGAGGAAATCCTGAGCAGAGCGTTGAGCTAGGGAGTGCAAAGAGTTATGAAGAACCTGTCACTGACTTTGTGGTCGATTTGGTCTTGGTTTGTGTTTGGTTTGGGCATCGCCCTGTTGTTGCCCGCGATGGCTGTGGTCTGGCTTGTCACGGCACCCTTTGACCCATCTCGGTATTGGACCGGCTACTTGTTTCGCAAGATCACCGTGGTGCATCAAAAGCTCAATCCGCTGTGGACCTTTCGGCTCGGTGGCGAGTACCCGGCAAATCCTCGGAATCCTTATGTGGTTGTGTCGAATCATGAGTCATTTGTTGATATTTTGCTGATTAGCAACCTTCCATGGGAGATGAAGTGGCTCTCCAAGAAAGAGAATTTCAAAATTCCAGTTGCTGGATGGCTGATGAAGATGGCAAAAGACATTGAGCTTGATCGCAAAGACCCCAAAAGTGCCGCCGAGGCAATGCGGCAGTGCGCCCTCCGACTCGACGACCATGTCTCGGTCATGATCTTCCCCGAGGGCACGCGCTCCACTACTGGTGACCTGTTGCCGTTCAAAGACGGAGCATTTCGCTTGGCAATAGAGTCCGGCGTACCGATCTTACCGATAGCCGTTTTTGGTACCTCGACTGCCCTGCGTCCGCATGATTGGCGCTTTGGGAAGTCCGTAGCTCAGCTTCGTGTGCTGGAGCCGATCAGCACTGATGGCATGGATCTAGACGACGTTGCTGGCCTTCGAGAGCAGACACGATCAAGAATCATGACGGAACTCAAAGAGATGGGCCGTGACTTCGGCGAACTCTGACGAGTCGGGCTTTAGTCAGTACTTGAGGAGTCTTCGGGTGTTACTGAGCCTGCGGCTAGAGCGTCTTCTTCACGTAGACGCGGCGTGTTGAACCGGTTTGGCTTGATGCCTGATTTGTCTGCGTAGAAGGCGCGGATCAGGTCCATGTCTTTTGTCTGATCGCCAGTTGGCATAATCAGAGGACCGTAGCCACCGGTTCGAGTCTTTTTATCTACAAAGGCGCAGACGATCGGTACTTGTGCCTGCATTGCAATTTGGTAGAAGCCCGACTTCCAATATTCAACGGGACTGCGAGTTGCCTCGGCTGGAACTACCAAAATCAACTCTGAGCGCCGGCCAAACTCGGCCACCAAGTCGCCCACAAGTCCGTGAGCACTTGAGCGCTCGACCGAGGTGCCTCCGAGCCAACGGAAGATGGGTGCAATGACCGGCACGAACATCTGCGACTTACCAAGCCAACGGATCTCATTGCCAGTAGCACCCGCAATTGCCAAGGTCATGGGAAAATCCCA
>WLLG01000073.1 GCA_009700815.1 Actinomycetota bacterium | reverse complement strand
GCACAATCTCGGCATCTTGTGCTGGGTTCACGAGCACGGTTGGCTCGTAGAAAAACCCTGCACCTGCACGGACTGATCCTCCGGTAGTGAGCTCGGCCCCAGCGGCTACTGCCCGATCCACCATGCCCGCCACCCGAGACTGTTGGTCTGCAGAAATGACGGGCCCAACTGCAACATCCGGGTCGAAGGGGTCGCCCACCTTGAGCGCTGCCACAGCAGCAGTCAGGCGTTCTGCTAGGTCATCAAACACTCCAGGGCCGGCAATCACTCGACAAGGAGCAGTGCAGTCCTGGCCAGAGTTGTAGTAGCTGGCCTCGGCAAGTGTCGAAACCACTGCCTCAATATCTGCATCGTCAAAGACAATCACCGGAGCCTTACCGCCGAGCTCAAGGTGTACTCGCTTGAGATTGTCAGATGCAGATTTTGCAATGAGTTTGCCAGTGCCGACATCTCCGGTGACCGAAACCATGGCCACATCTGGATGCGCCACAAGCGCCGCCCCCGTTGTCTCACCTTGACCAAGAACCAAGTTAAAGACTCCCGGGGGAAAGATGTCTGCAGCGAGTTCGGCAAGTCGAATAGCAGTCAGCGGAGTGAGTTCCGATGGCTTGAGTACGACCGTATTGCCAGTTGCCAGTGCGGGACCGATCTTCCAAGTTGCCATGTTGAGCGGGTAGTTCCAGGGCGCAATCGACGCGATCACTCCGAGCGGGTCGCGCCTCAGAAACGAGGTGTGATCAGCCATGTACTCCCCTGCCGCTCGACCATCTAGGAAACGCGCCGCAGCAGCGAAGAATCGAAAGTTGTCCACTGTGAGGTCGAACTCAAAGTCGATAATCGACAGGGGTTTACCCACATTGAGAGCCTCGAGTTGCTTGAGTCTGTCGAGGTCACCTTCGATTGCGTCCGCAAGGGCGGAGAGCATCTCGAATCGCTCCCGCGGCGTGGTCTCAGACCAAGTTGTGAATGCCTCTGTGGCTGCGATGACGGCCTCATCAACGTCAGCAGTATCAGAACTAGCTACCTGAGCAATCACGTTACCCGTGGCCGGGTCGAGCACCTGATCTGTCAAGCCGGAACGAGCAGGCCTGAACTCACCATTGATGAAGTTCATGCCATTACTCAAGTCAACGCTGTTGGGTGTATTCATGGGGAGGCTCCTTAGCTGAATCTGTAGATCTTTTCACGCTGTTGAGTCACCACCAACCGCGACGTTTCATGACATAAAGCGACCCAATTATTGTTATGAGGTTCAGGCCGATCCCAAGGATCAGGAATGCCATCGAAGAATTCACGCTTCGCACCAAAAAGGCAAAGTTCATACCAAAGAAGCCGGTAATAAACATGAGTGGCAAGAACACTGTGGACACGGTTGCCAGCTTCTTCATAATGTCGTTCTGGCGATAGTTCACCTGGTTCATGTAGATATCCATCACTGCAGAGAGACGATCACGTTCGCTCTCAACTTGATCACCCACATGGGCAAGATCAACTGCAAGGTCGCGTAAATGGCGCCGTGCATCCTCAGAGACATCCGCAAGGGCATCGATGATGACAAACCTTCCGGCTCCCACTAAGTCTCGAGCGGGGTCAACTGCTCGGCGGAACGTGTTCACCCTCTTGCGAAGGTCCAGTAGCTTTTCGATCTGACTGGTGCTCGGGTCATCGTGAAGGATGCTGGTCTCGAGCTCTGTGAGTTCCTCATCAACGGTGTCGAGCGCATCTGCGAACGTGCCCACCAAAACTGACAGGATTCGAGAGAGTATCGCCGGCACCGTAGTAGTGGGAGTCATCATTTTGTCGGCTCGGTCGTGAAGAAGCTCCACCGGAGGACAAGGCCCATTGCGGACAGTCACGACGCGGTGCTGCATCACGTAGACGTGCACCTCCATCATGGTGCGGGCATCTGCGGCTACCCCATAGGCCACTAGCAGCACATAGCTGTCGTACTCAGAGAGTCGAGTGCGCTGATTAAAGTCCGCTGAATCAGAGAGCATCTCATCATCAATCCCAAACAGTTTGACCATGCGCTCTAGGTCACCTTGGTCCGGTGTCGCGCAGTCCAACCACATGAGTTGGTTGGAATCCATCGCCGCTTTGATCTCGACCCAAGTGGGATGTTCCGTGTGGGTTCCATTCACAAGCAGCGAGGCATGCTCGAGCACCAAGTCCTCGACAACCTCTGGTACCTCTTCGATGGTCACAACCTCACACCATAGGTTCTCGCCCCACGGACATGCCTGCAATCTGCTGGAGCGAACTACTGCGGATTCAATGCCTGAATAGCTACATCAATTGCTAGGGCGCGTCGGGCATTATCTACATGCAGATTTTCGATCATTTTTCCATCCACAGTCACGACCCCAAGTCCCGCTGCGACTCCCGCCTCGAATGCCTCGATCACCCTGCGTGAGTACTCAATCTCTTCTTCAGTGGGAGCAAAAGCTGCGTTCGCTGGCTCCACCTGAGTGGGGTGCACAAGCGTCTTGCCATCAAAGCCCATCTGCGCGGCCTGCTCTGCCTCAATGGCAAACCCCTCTGGGTTACGAACCTCGTTGTAGACCCCATCCAGAATCACTTTGTCGGCGTAGCGAGCTGCGTTGACGGCACGAGCTAGGCCCCAAAGTAACGGCTGGCGCCCGGGTACCAAGGCAGCGCGTAGTTCCTTTGCAAGATCGTTCGTTCCCATAATCAGCACGGTTAGACGCTCCGAACAGGATGCAATCTCAACTGCGTTCTCTATCGCTGCTGGAGTCTCGAGCATGGCCCAGATGGTGGTGTGGCTGGGTGCACCAGCTGCTTCCATCAAGGACTCGACGGCAGCAACATCTGCTGCGCTATTGATCTTTGGTACCACGATGCCCGAGGGTGCAGCGGCACAGGCAGAGCGAACGTCAGCCTCGTGCCACTCGGTATCAATGGAGTTCACACGAATGGTCAATTCACGCTGGCCGTACTCTCCGCTCGTAACAGCGGCAGCCACCTTGTCTCTCGCAACGGCTTTCATATCAGGCGCTACCGAATCCTCGGTATCAAAAATGATCGCGTCTGTGGGAAGGGTCTTGGCCTTCTCTAAGGCTTTGTCATTCGCACCTGGCATGTAGAGGACGCTTCGGCGTGGACGGAACTCACTCATGACATTTCTCGTTTCGTGTAGCAGGACAGGTCAGGACAGAATTTCTAGGGAGAGAACTAGAAGCCGTAACTAGCTGCAAGTTCGGGGTCGCGCTCGGACAGTTGCCTAGCCAGTTCAACCACAACATGGCACTGCTTGACCGAGGCATCGTCCTCCATCTTTCCGTTCAACATGATGGCCCCTGTGCCGTCGCCCATGGCTTCGATTACCTCGCGGGCATGGTCAACCTCGGAAGGTTCTGGTGAGAAGACCTTCTTCGCAATTGCAATCTGTACTGGGTGCAGCGACCACGCTCCCACGCAGCCCAGCAAATACGCGTTGCGGAATTGATCCTCGCAGGCAAGCACATCTTTGATGTCACCAAAAGGCCCGTAATAGGGAAGGATCCCATTCGCTGCGCAGGCATCCACCATGCGCGCAATGGTGTAGTGCCATAGGTCCTGCTGATAGGTCGTGCGAGGGCCTTCGTCTGTATGCGGATCTTCACGAACTAGGTAACCCGGGTGACCGCCACCCACTCTTGTGGTTTTCATCCGGCGATTCGCAGCCAAGTCCGCCGGCCCAAGTGACAGGCCCTGCATGCGTGGCGAAGCGGCGCAGATCTCTTCGACGTTGGCCACTCCACGCGCTGTCTCCAAAATTGCATGGACCATCAGCGGCTTCTTCAGGCCAGCCTTAGCTTCGAGCTGTGCCAACAGGCGATCCACATAATGGATGTCTTCGGGCCCTTCGACCTTGGGAATCATGATGACGTCAAGCTTGTCCCCCACTTCACCAACAAGTACCTCAAGGTCATCAAGTGCCCATGGCGAGTCCAAGCTGTTCACCCTGGTCCAAAGCTGTGTATCCCCCATCGGGACAGTTTTTGCCACACGAACGAGTCCCTCTCGGGCTGCCTCTTTGGCATCCATAGGTATTGCATCTTCCAAGTTGCCCAGCAGGACATCCACCGTCGGTGCAATCTCGGGAAGTTTGGCCGTGACCTTCTCTAGGTGCGGCGGGAAGAAGTGAATCATTCGAGATGGGCGAAAGGGAATCTCTCTGAGTGGCTCGGGAGCGCCAGCAGCGAGAGGCTTGAAGAAATCTTTGGGGTTACGCATAGTCATCTCCTGTGAAGCGAATAGCCGAACTGCCGAACCAGAACACTCTGACGTTACGGAGCAAGAGCAAGGATGAGCAATTCGCTGGCATCCGAGAGACTGTACGGGTCTAGCTATCGAATCCAAGCCCTAGAGCATCCAAGGTTCTCAGCCAAGCACCCCGCCGGCCTTGCTGAGCATCGGCTCGGGCAATTGCCCGGCGCGTGTACTGGATCCCAGCAGTGCGAATTGGCTCCGGCGGAAACGGCAACATCTTCTTGCGTACCAGGTCAAGCTGCAGCAATTCCGATTGCGGTTGATACAGCAAGTCAAGACATACACGAGCACCAAACCTGGTAGCGCCCACCCCTAGGCCGGTATAGCCAACCGCATAGGCAACTCTGCCATCTAGGGCAGTACCAAAGCCCACCGAAAACCTTGTCGAGGTGTCAATCACTCCCCCCCAACGATGACTGAACTGCAAACCCTCTAGCTGTGGAAACGTCCGAAAGAACTGTTCGGCCAGCAGTTGATGCGACTCAGGGCGTTGATCAAGCGTTGGATGCACTTTGCCCCAGTTGTAGAACACCGCGTCGTAGCCGCCCCAGAGAATTCGGTTGTCTTGAGTCAGGCGGTAGTAATGGAATTGATTGGATGTATCAGCTAGGCCTTGGCGGCCCTTCCAGCCAACCGAGTCCAACTGCTGGGAACTCAACGGTTCGGTAGCAAGGACATAGTCGTACACCGGCACCACACGCCGATTGATGGCCCGTAACGGGCTTTGGAATGCGCCGGTGCCGAGCACCACGGCATTCGCTCGAATCTCTCCACCAGGACTGCCCGGGCTCTGAGTGCGCAGCAAAACTCCTGCTCCACTGCGCAACATGGTCACCATGGTGGTGTTGTCGAAGATTCGCACCCCCAGTCGCCGGCAGGCAGCGGCAAGTCCCCAAGCGAGGCGAGCCGGATCTACTAATCCCTCACCTGAGTCAACTTGGGCCGCAGCAAGATAGGTCGGAGAGTGCACCTGAGCCCGAGCTTGTTCAGCCTCAAGGAATTCAGCCTGCTCGCCATACTCTTTGAGTAAGTCAACAAACTCAGCAACCCCACTGACTTGCCATGCGGCATCGGCCACAATCAGGTTGCCAGTCAGCTCGAGAGCAGCGTCAATCTGGTGAGTCTGCAGGCTGGCTACTAGGCCATCAAAATTCTCTTGACCCAGCCGCACGAGTTCCCTGACCTGTTTCGGAAACCTAGCCACACCGTTGGCTAGCCCATGAGTCAACGTGGCGGATAGAAACCCGCCGTTCCTAGAGGAAGCCTGCTCGCCGATTCTTCCGGAATCGATCAGGATGACTTCAAGGGATGGGTCCCGCTCTTTCGCCTGCAGGGCCGTCCAAAGTCCGGTGAAGCCACCACCGACCACTGCAAGATCAGCCTGGACAGTGCCCTCGAGAGACTCATTTTCTGGTGGTCGGTCTGCACGATCGAGCCACAGGACTGATCCATGTGAGTGCTGCAATGCTTTCCGAGCGTGTTCCTTCTCAATGTCCATCAGTTCCTACAGCCTAAGCTCATCTCATGCGTGCTGTGATGTGTCGAGAGCTAGGCGAGCCCGAATCCCTTGTTGTAGAACAGCTTCCAACTGCACCATGTTCGGCACATCAGGTCAGAGTGCATATCTGGGCTAGCGGGCTGAACTATGTGGATGCACTGTTTGTGCAAGGCAAATACCAGATTCGGCCGCAACTGCCGTTCATCCCAGGATCTGAGATTGCTGGCGAGATTACCGAGATAGGCGAACAGGTTCAGGGCTTCAACGTCGGCGACCGGGTCTTTGCATCCATTGGACTCGGCGGATTTGCCGACGAAGCAGTTCTGAGCCCTTCTCAGATCGTTCCCATTCCTGACCGCCTGAGCTTTGCGCAAGCAGCGACGATGACACAGAGCTATGCAACAGCTTGGTACTCGCTCACCCAACGAACTCAGCTTGCGCCAGAAGAATGGGTGGTCGTGCTTGGCGCCGCAGGCGGAGTCGGTCTGGCAATGATTGACGTTGCGAGGGCTCATGGAGCCAAGGTCATCGCCGTGGCATCGACAAGTGAGAAGCTTCGACTCTGTATTGAGCGAGGGGCGCACGGGGTGATTGATTCCTCGACTGAGGACCTGAAGACTCGGGTTCGAGAGTTGACCGGCGGCGGGGCCGACATCGTGGTTGACCCAGTGGGCGGACCACTCGCAGAGTCTGCATTGCGGTCCCTAGGAAACAATGGCCGATACCTGGTCATCGGGTTTGCCTCGGGTGTCATTCCATCGCTTCCCGCTAATCAAATTCTGCTCCGCAACCGTCAGGTCATTGGTGTTGACTGGGGCGCTTGGGCAATGGGAAACCCTGCAGACAACGCCACGCTCCTTGGAGAGGTCATAGCGGCAATAGAAGAAGGAGCGATTACCCCGGTCGAGCCACAGTCCTATGCGCTGGCCGAGGCAGGGAGTGCCCTTCGAGATCTGCTCGATCGCAGACTCGTGGGCAAGGCCTGCCTGAGTTCTTAGCCAAGGACTGCCCCACTTCTTAGCCAAAAACAGCCTGAGGCAGTTTGCCTTATGAGGCTGCCTGCTGAGACCCAAGAGCCGTTACAAGTGTCCCAAACTGATCAATTGGAACCTCACCAGAGGCACGCTGGGTGACTTTGCCCGCCGAGTCCATCATGACGAAGTAGGGAAACCCGGGCAGACCATATGCCACAGCGGCACTACCAGCAGGATCGTCCAGCATCACCTTGGGAGTAAAGCCTTCTTTGACAACCCACTTTGAGGGTGGGTAATTGGCCTGATCTCGCTTCACCGAGGTGCTGACAGCATAGAAGTCAACGTTCTCTGGCTTATTACCCTCGTCGATCCATTTCTGAATGAGCGGGACCTCTGCCTGGCAGTGCGGGCACCAGTGCGCAACGAAGATCACTACCTTGGCTCGCCCATCAGCAGGATCGATCTTTACAGGACTGCCATCGAAACTAGATCCCTCAAGCACTGGCGGCGTTTGCCCAACGGCAGGGTCCTCGGCTGGCGGCGCCACCATGGAACTGGTTTGGGGGTAAGCGGCTAACGGTTCGCCGATTACGGTGACCGAGGCCTGTTCCTGCTCTGCGTTCTGTGCGGCCTGCGCACCTGTGTCGTTCGAGATCGCTGCAGTGTCTGCGTTGTTCTCGCTGCGTGTAACAAAGAACGCTACGGCGCCAAGAACCAGCACCACCGCTACGGTTGCGCCCACAATGATCAGGCCAGTTTTTGGCCGGTTGCCCGTGGTTCGATTTGTAAGATTTGAGTAGGGGTCTGCACCCTCATGCTTCTGTTCGTTCATGCGTCCTCATTTTCGCTTTTAGGTTCAGTGCTATCAAGCGCTGGCTGGTTTTGGGCAGGTTGTTCGACGTTGCATGCCAGCAATGCCAGCACGGCTATAAGGGCAAACCCGATGCCGGCCATCGCAGGAATCGAGAGGAAATGGAATTTCCAGACCCAGACAGTTGAGCACGGAACGTCTCCAGTGCAGGAGAATGTGACAGTGGAGGGGAATCGTTCCACCAGATAATGATAAATCGAGATGCCAATACCAATGATCACGAGCGGCACCGAATACCACTTGACCAGCACATCACGTCTGAGCGCTGCGATCCCCAAAATGATCACCTGCGGGTACATAACTATGCGCTGAAACCAGCACAGTTCGCAGGGCGGAAACTTGGCTACTTCGGAGAGGTACAGGCTTCCTAGGGTGCAGGTAAGTGCTACACAAAATGCTAGTGGCAATGCGACTTGGCCGATTCCCGTTCGGAGAGGCAGCAGCGATTCCGGCAGCGCTGGTCGCTTGGTTGCGGTTCGCGAGCCATGGATAACTGCGACAACAGAGAACACCAAGCAGACCAGTAAAAACCCGATGCCCAGAACTGCAAGCATCGCTAAAAACAAAGTGACGGTATCGACGTCCATGGCTGTACTGAGTGTACCGGCGGCACTGAGTCCCACAACAACTCATTGGGAGTTGTCTGAGCAGTTTCTTGGAAAGTTCTAAGTCGACTAAACTGGACCTATGTCCCTGTACCAAACTGATCTTGCCGCCCTTGATGGAACACCTGGAGTACTCGCCGGTCTAGATGGAAAGGTCACCCTTGTCGTCAATGTGGCCTCGAAATGTGGCCTGACCCCGCAGTACACACAGCT
>WLLG01000072.1 GCA_009700815.1 Actinomycetota bacterium | reverse complement strand
TTGCCCAACACACACTCGGGGTCCGGGTCAGTCAGTTCAAGGCCAACAAAAAACTTTGAGGCCATACAGCCACCTTGGCAGGCGTCGTAGCTACCGCAACTTGTGCAGGCACCCTCGCTCTCTGGCTCACGCAGGGACAAGAACAAGTCCGACTCGCGCCAGACTTTGGTAAAGCCACCCTCGTTACGAATGTTTCCAGCGAGGAACTCATCGTGAATCACGAATGGGCAGGCATAGACATCGCCAACAGGGTCAATCAGACACACGACTCGGCCAGCGCCGCACAGATTCAACCCGGGAAGGGCGTCACCAAGGGCCGAGAGGTGAAAGAAGGAGTCGCCAGTCAGCACGGTTGGACGATCTAAGAGCCAGTAATACAGCTCTCGTTGCTGAGCCTGAGTGGGATGCAGCTCTGCCCAAGAGTCAACTCCACGGCCCGAGGGTCGTAGACGTGTCACCCGAAGTTGTGCTCCATAGGAGTCGGCAATTTCTTTGAACTCATCCAGTTGACTGACGTTGTGGCGAGTGACCACCAGACTGATCTTGAAGGGACCAAAATCTGCAGCAGCTAGATGGTCCATAGCGGCCCGAGCAGCAGCAAAAGAACCTTCACCGCGAACGAGATCGTTGACCTGAGCATCTGCCCCGTCGATCGAGATCTGAATATCGAGGTAGTCCATGGACGCTAAGCGTCGAGCAGCGGCGGCATCGATGAATGTGCCGTTCGTCGAGAACTTGACTCCCACATTGTGTGCAGCGGCGTACTCAAGAATCTCGAAGAAGTCCGCTCGCAGCATTGGCTCCCCGCCGCCGATGTTGACGTAGAACACTTGGAGTCGCTCGAGTTCGTCAATGACTCGAAAGCACTCCTCGGTGGTGAGCTCTCGGGGGTCTCGCCGACCCGAAGAGGACAAACAATGCACGCAAGACAAGTTGCATGCGTAGGTCAGCTCCCATGTCAGGCAGATGGGAGCATCCAATCCAAACTTGAACTCCTCAACTAGAGGACGCGTTGCCGCCGCAGGTTGCGCCGGAATTTTGTGGACAAGCTGCTCAGGCGGCACGAATCATCTCCGAGGTCTCAAGGGTTGCTAGGGCGTTCAAAAAACTTGGCCAGCGTGCCTCGTCGACACCAACTGCTTCGAAGGCCAAGCGGACCGACTCGTGGTCCTTGAGAGACTCAACTACTCGAACCAGGTCAGGGTGTTTCAGAAACGACAGCTTGCGCGTATCGAAGCTGTAGGCCAGCGCACCGAAGCGCTCAGGCCGAAGCGAGACGTTTGGGCTGATCTGATATCGAGCCTCAAGGTCAATCATTGTGATGAGGTCTTTAGTACACGCCGCACATGCCGTCGATGGAGACTTCCTCGACGAGCAACTCCTCGACAAGCAACTCCTCAGCTGCTGGCTCCTCAACTAGTGCGGCCTCGACTAGTAAGGCGGCATTTTCTTGGGCTGTATTGGCGGAGAGTTCATCAATGCTCATCTGAGCCTCAGTTCCTATCGGGCGATTGGTACAACACCTCAGATAGTACCGCCCAAGGCCCCGGTTGAGATTCAGCATGGCGCTAACAACACACCTGAACTGCAGCGGCGGCTCAGATGAACTAGAAGAAGGGGGTTGGCGATTCGCCAGCTCGCTTGCGCAGGGTCCACAACCTTGCGAAAACAAAAGGGGAACTCATGCCAACAACAACTCGTGCCGCAGTGCTTTGGGGAACTGGTGAGGACTGGAAGATCGAGGATGTGCAACTCGATGATCCCAAGGCGAACGATGTGCTCGTCACTATGAAGGCCGCTGGTATGTGTCATTCCGATGAGCATGCAGTGACCGGTGACCTTCCTCTTCCGCTCCCGGTGATCGGCGGACACGAGGGGGCCGGCATCGTCGAAGCTGTTGGACCAGGTGTGACCACGTTGGCCCCAGGCGACCATGTCTCGATCTCATTCATCCCGAGCTGCGGACGCTGCAAATGGTGCTCGACTGGCAGGCAGTACCTGTGCGACGAGGGAGCCAAGTTGTTCGACATTGGCATGATGAGCGATGGCCGCGAAGCTCACCATGTCAGCAACGCTCAAGGGTCCTCGACAGCAGTGGGGCGTTTTGCTCAGGTCGGAACCTTCTCTGAGCAGGTCCTCGTTAGCGAGAACTCACTTGTGAAGGTAGAGAAAGATCTGCCCTTTGCTGTAGTCGCGTTGGTCTCTTGTGGAGTCGCCACAGGATTTGGATCAGCTACTGAGCGTGCAGGCACCAAGCCCGGAGACAACGTGGCAGTCATTGGCGTGGGCGGCATTGGCATCAATGCAGTTCAGGGGGCGCGTATTGCCGGCGCAAAGCGAGTGATTGCAATCGATCCTGTCGAGTTCAAACGTGAACAAGCGATGGAATTTGGCGCAACGCACACCTACGCCTCGGTGGAAGAAGCTTTGCTGGCACTCCCAGATCTGACCTGGGGCGATATGTGTGAGCGAGTCATTCTGTGCCCTGGAGTGATGCACGGAGACATGATCGAGCCCGCACTCGGGTTGACCTCGAAGGGGGGCACTTTGGTGGTCACGGGGCTTGCTCCGCTGCTCGAAAACGACGCACAACTCAATGTCTTCATGCTGTCGATGATGAACAAAGAGATCAAAGGCACCGTGTATGGATCCTCAAACCCCAGAGCAATCATTCCTCAACTGCTCTCTATGTACCGAGAGGGCGAGCTCAAGCTCGATGAACTCATCACGAAGCGATACTCCCTTGATCAGGTCAACGAGGGCTACGCAGATATGCGCAACGGAGTAAACATCCGTGGCGTCATCGACTTCGCCTAAACAACAACTGTGCAACCAAGTTACGACTCCGAACTGTTGAACCTTCTGACGACTTCGGTTGTTGGAAGGAGGCGCGAGCTTGAGTCTGTAGTTGCGGCTCTAGCTGCTGGTCGACACCTACTCCTTGAAGGTCCGCCAGGAACAGGAAAGTCAACAGTGTTGCGCTCGGTGGCTAAGTGCACTTCCTCGGGCTTTGAGTTTGTTGAAGGCAACGCCGAACTCACCCCTGCTCGCTTAGTGGGAACCTTCGATCCCTCCGTGGTTCTTGCCGAGGGCTATGTGGCTGAGGCATTTGTGGACGGCCCGTTGCTGTGCGCCCTCCGCGAGGGAGCGCTTCTCTACATCGAAGAGATCAACCGCATTCCTGAAGAGACCCTGAACCTGCTCATCACCGTTATGAGCGAGGCCGAGCTTCACGTTCCCCGACTCGGGCGCGTACAGGCACACCCCGGCTTTCGACTCGTGGCCGCTATGAATCCCTTTGACTCTGTTGGTACAGCTCGAATTGCCTCGGCCGTGTATGACCGGTGCTGTCGCCTCGCAATGGGCTATCAAGATGCTGCTGACGAGGAGCAAATTGTGCGAGCCGCTGCCCCAGTAGCCTCAGACGCGATTGACCCAAACACGATGCAGGCAGCAGTAGCCATGGTTCGAGATACCCGAACCCATAGTGAGATTCGTACAGGTTCCTCAGTCCGCGGTGCGATTGACTTTGTGATGGTGCTCCGTGAGCTTGCAGCGCTGCGTGGCACCTCAACCCAGGACCCCTCCGTTTCCCTAGATGCAGCACTGCTGGCGCTGTCCGGAAGGATCCGAATCAACGAGAGCGGATCACGCACGGCAGAGGAACTCGTTACAGAACTTTGGGAGCGCCACTTTGGCCCACAGGCAACCGAACCGGCTGCTACGCAGAAAAAAGCCTGACCCCGCCGCCTGGCGGGGGGCGACAAGAGACTGAGGATATTAAAGAAGGAGAACAGGCCCGCAGCGCAGTTGCAGAGGCGGGCCGCAGGACCACCTCTAGGCGTGAACTCTCGCGGCACCCGCAGTTCGACAACATCTCCCCCGAGGTCGGCCAACTCGACCCTGGAGCATTTTCGGAGCTGCTCGACCACGACCCCGATGAAGCGCTTGCCTTGCTCGCCGACATGAACGGTGCCACCGACGAACGACTGCGCAAACTTTCCCAACAGCTAGCGGGCCGCGTCGTGGTCGACCTAGCAAAGCAGGGCGCTGCACCGACTCGCGGGGTTGGGCGCCTGCAGGTAGCTCCGGCATCTCAGGAGTCAGGTGATATTGACCTTGATGCATCGCTCGGTCCGATCATGCTGAGCCGGGCCACCAACACCGCAGTTCGAGCCGAGGACCTTGCCGTGCAAACTTGGAAACGTTCAGACACTGCCTTGTGCTTACTCGTAGACCGATCTGGCTCAATGTTTGGTGAGCGCTTGGCAGCCGCAGCAGTTGCCGCCGCAGCAGTGGTGTACCGCTGCGGTGCGGACTGTTCCGTCATTGCATTCGCCGAAGATGCAATCGTGATTAAGGCTCAGCAGGAGCAGCGTTCGCCAGAGCAAGTCGTGAGCGATTTACTCCGATTACGCGGCTTTGGTGTGACGAACCTGGCACTCGCCATGCGCGCAGCCTCACAGCAACTTGCCCGATCCACTGCCGCAAGGCAGATCACACTTGCCCTCTCGGATTGTCGGGCAACCACCGGAGGAGATGCGGTTGGTGATGCCTCTGCACTGTCGGAATTAGTGATTCTTGCCCCAGCCGAAGACACCGAGGATGCCCGCGCTCTGGCTGACCACTTGGGCATTCGTTGTGCGCCCCTTGCAGGCCCCTCAACAGTGGCCGAAGCGCTAGCAACGGTGCTCCGTTAAATATTTAGAGCAAAAAACTCAGGAGTCACCCTGAGCATCGGCCATCTCGCGCAGGTCTTTCTTTGAGACCTTGCCAAGCTCCGCTGTTGGAAACTCATCTACGAAGTACACGGAGCGGGGCACCTTGAAGTCTGCCAGATCAAGTTTGCAGGCCTCAATGATCTGAGCCGCAATGGCATCTTGATCAGCAGCAGGATCAGCAAGAATCACAAAGGCCACCGGCACCATGTCGAGCATCTCGTGGGACTTGGCGACAACCGCAACATCTGCCAAACCAGGCACTGTCCGAACCACATCTTCGACCTCACGGGCTGAGACGTTTTCGCCGCCAACTTTGAGTGCATCTTTGTCTCGGTCGCAGTACTGAATGTTGCCATCAGCAAGCAATCGAACCATGTCCCCGGTACGACCCCAACCATCCTCGGTAAAGAACTTCTCGGTTGCCTCTGGATTACCGAAGTACTCCCAGAACACTGAGACGCCACGCACGCCACGGATCCAAAGTTCGCCGATCTCACCCTCTTGGCAAAGTGCTCCAGTGTCACTATCGACAATCAAGAACTCATATCCGGGCGAGACCTTGCCCATGGCTAGGTCGGGGTAGGACTCAAAGTCGTTCGAGTGAATGCAGTGAGTCACGAGCTCCGTCATGCCATACGCAGCAATGACCCTCATGCCCATCATCTGATCGAGCACCGGCATGATCAGGCCAAACACGCCCACCTTGACTGTGTGGTTCTCGGGGATTCCGGAATCAAACGCTGCCTTGATAACAAAGGGGATGAGCGAGATGTGAGTAACGGAATGCTTAGCGATGACATCCCAGAAACGACTCGCAGAAAACTTCGGCTGCAATACCACCGTGCCGCCAACACCCAACACGGTCCAGATCGCCCAGGCCTGCGTGTTGACATGAAAGAAGGGCAGTGAGGCTAAATAGATATCATCTGCGCCCATATCAATATTGGTGGGGTTGACTTTGCCAGCCCACAACATATTGGCGTGCGTGTGTACTACTGCCTTTGGCTTGGAAGTTGTGCCCGAGGTGAACAGAACTCCAGCGGGCAGCATGGGATCTGCTGTGCGCACGGGTGCTGCAGCGGCGTCACCCTCGAGAACCGAAAACGACTCCTGCCCATGGGCAAGTTCATCTGAACTAGCAGCAAGGCCTGAGTTGTCATCAGTGACCACAATCCACCCGAGTTCGGGGCCTGCTTCAGCCACCAGAGCCGCAAACTTGGGTTGGGTAATCGCACCAACGCATGAGGTTTGCTCGATGAAGTAGCTCACCTCGCTTCGCACGCTGCGCGTATTTGTCGTCACGGCAATCGCTCCGACTCGTGCGCATGCATACCAAGCAATGACGCCCTCGGGGCAGTTTTCGGCATGGATCAGAACCATGTCTCCTATGCCAACACCCTTTGCGTGCAGGCCCGCAGCCACCTGCTTGGTGGCCTCGGCAAACTCTGCATAGGTCCAGGTGCGATCGCTGCCGTCTTTGGGTTCCCAGATCAGGAATGGGTGCTCTGAGCGGTGCTCTCCCCAGTGATCAATCATCCATGGGATGTCCTGCCCACCAAACTGATAGGCCGCTACGGCTGCGGGATCAAAAGATTCTGTCTGCGTCATGTTGGTGAAGTTACGTCAGATACCGCTCTCTAGCGAAAGCAAGTACTCGGTGTGGATGTGATTCAGAAATCGCTCTACGGCCTGCACTGCGTTGACTGTCCGAAAACTCGAGAAGATCTCGAAGGCATGCTGGGCTCCGTGAAGCTCTGCATACACAACTGGGCTCTTCGAAGTTTTGCGCAGCGCTTCGGTAAAGCTGCGAGCACCCTCGACAGGAACAAGGACATCTTTGTCTCCGTGAATCACCATCATCGGCGGAGCTTCCTCAGTGATCCGATCAAGAGGCGAGTATGCAGCCCAAGCATCGGGTGATTCTTTCATGGTTACACCCATGACGGTCTTGGTGAGTAGATCGGTGAACTGCCTGCCGTTGTGGCCCTCACGGTCGGTCAGGTCATAGACACCGTAAAATGGCACTGCTGCCTGCACAGAAGTGTCGGCAGCCTCAAAACCGGGCTGAAATGCGGGATCATTCTGAGTCAGGGCAACCAGTGCGCAGAGATGCCCACCGGCCGAGCCACCGGTCACCACGATGAAGTTGGGATCAACGTTGTACTCCTCGGCATGCTCACGAATCCACGCAAGGGCTTGTTTGCAGTCCACTAAGTGCCCCGGATATTTCACCTTTGGGCTGAGCTGATAATCGGCATTAAACCCCACCCAACCGCACGAGGCCAGATGGTTGAGCAACGGGATTCCTTGTTCATCTTTGGATCCAAGCACCCACGCTCCCCCGTGGATTTGCAACACGGCGGGCCGCTTCTCATCTGGCTTTGGGTCCTCGAGCGGGGTGTAAACATCGAGCTTCAGCCGAACCGTTTTTCCTGCTGAACTGATGTGCTCACTGAACACGATGTTTCGAGTACGTCGGCGCCTGCTGGAACCGTTCATCACCGGGAGAATGGCACCTACGCGCACTGCCTGCGGGGCAGCTAGCAGTTCCTCCTCGGACAGCAGCGTGCTCAGCGAAGCGTCGAACTCCTCGGCAGACTGCTGGGCCTGGCGAATCAGCCCGACTACTCCAAGGCTCGCTGCAGTAGTGAGCGCAAGCCCAAACCAGCCACTCGGCTGGAGCAGCTTCGCTGAGTCATCCCCTGATTCCGTTGAGCGCATGGCCCGATCCCGCAGCGCGCCCCCAAGCTCACGACTCGTTCGTGCTGCTGTCAGAGCCAAGAAAATGGGAGCTGCCTCAGTCACTAACCAGGAAGCAAAAAACGAGGGCAACGTCAATGTCTGGCTGTTTCTTTTTGGTCGATAGGCATTGATCACGAGCGCTGAACGCAGCAGACCTTGGCGCAGAAGCGCGCTGCTGTGCCGGTCTGCTGCTGAGGCAGTGGGGACTCTTCGCATGGGGATGAGTCTTGTGCTGCGAAGGAGTTGCCACAAGCCGAAGTGAATTTAACGGTGCATGCCGTTTCAATTCAGGGAAGAATAGGGTCCTCAGGGAGGGCACGTCCCTAGACGAAAGGTAACAACATGGAGAGATTGTCTGGCATGGATGCCACCTTCCTCTACCTCGAGACGCCTGCGGGCCACATGCATGTGGCCATGGTCGGCATCTACGACATCTCGACGATGGTGGACGGGTACTCCTTTGAGAAGTTCAGAACTCATATCGAGTCGCGGCTTCAATCAGTCCCGCCGTTTCGTCGCCGCCTAGTAGAAGTTCCCTTTCAGTTTCATCACCCCGTCTGGATTGAAGACCCTGACTTTGATCTAGATAACCATGTTCGAAGGATCACTGCACCAGCACCGGGCGGACGACGTGAGCTTGGGCAGGTTGCAGCGGAAATTGCTTCGGTTCCGCTCGACCGATCTCGTCCGCTGTGGGAAGCCTGGGTGATTGAAGGACTCAAGCAGGACCGTGTCGGCTTTGTTGTCAAGGTGCACCACGCCGCCATCGACGGCGCCTCCGGTGCAGAAATCATGACGGCGCTGTATGACCTCTCCCCCGAGGCCGAACCAATCGAAGCTGTGGATACGCCACCTGATCGCGTACCAAACGAGTTTGAGTTGCTCTCCTACGCAACGTTTTCAAAGCTACGTCGGGCGCGAGATGTGGTGCCGCTGATTAGCCGAACGATTCGTTCAGTCACACACTTGGTGAGC
>WLLG01000071.1 GCA_009700815.1 Actinomycetota bacterium | reverse complement strand
TTCACCACCTTAAAGTGATCAAGATCAATGAACAGCAACGCCAAGGAATCAGCGGGTGGGAAGCTCGCCAACCGATCGAGTAGTGCGTTGCGATTGGGAAGCCCGGTCAGTGGATCTTCCAGGGCCAAACGAGAGAGTTCTCCTTGGGCCTTCTCGGCGGCACGTCGAGCTAACTGCTCGGCCGACATAATTCTTGCCACCCTCACCATGAGCACGAGAGCAACTGCCACTGCCGAGGCAGCAAACACTCTTGGGTCTACCCCACCTAGGAACGTGATTGAGATGACTGCTGTAATTGAGGGAATAACTACTGCCGCACCGAGTAGCACAAACCTGCTGGTACCGGTTTCAGCCGCGGGTTGCTCATCTGCAATCAGTGGGGCCGTACCGTTGAGCGCCGTGACACCCAGCAAGGTATACGCAACAGCAAAACCAAGGTCGGTCACTGCCAGGAGGGTGCCCCCTTCCGTGCCGTGAAGCACGACTGCATAGAGCATGTCAGAGACCAAAAAAATGAACAGGTATCCAAAGAGCCCCCAGAGCGCCGGGCTGCGCCGGGTCGTTCCGAACATCAACCCTGCGAGGGTCCCGAGAAGCAACAAATCCATGAGTGGGTAGGCCACCAGCAGCAATTGCTGGCTCAGGCTTCCTGCCTCTGCAAGCCCACCCGGCGCCACCACCACTGCCTGCCAAGCAAACAATGCCAGCCCAGCGACAACAGCTACACCATCGAGAGCGTGCTCAGAGCCGTTGTGCGGGTCTCTAGCTCGTATCAGCACCGCCAGAGCGACAAGAAGCACGGGGTAGCTCAACAGGTAGACCAGATCGATAACCGAACCCGACGGGGTCAGCCCAAAGACTTCGAAGGCAATCCAGGCAATATCTGCGATCAGATTGCACGCAGCAGAAAGGGCAATGAGCCTCCAGACCAGCACTGCCTTACCTGTGGACCTGCGGGAGGTCCGCACGCACATCGCTGTGGCAGCGAAGGAGAGCAGCAGGAACGGCAGGTCAGCAGAGTCGAAGACCCAAATCCCTGTCGGACCAAAGAGCACTTGGCTGGCTGTGACGACAATCGCAAATCCAGCGATCAGACCGAATATGAGGTTCGACGACCTTGACGGACTGTGCACAAGTCAAGGATATAGCCACTACCTCGCCGAGGGAGGAAAGAATGCAGCCCAAGGAAAATCAGTTTGCCAGAACAGCGACCTCGGGCTGGATCGCTGCAGTGGATGCGCCAGTAGCAAAGAGAATTTTCTCCTGCGAGAGCAATCGAATCCAGAATTGATACGAGTGACCGACAAGTAGCGCAGTGATGAGTGTTCCAATCCCGGCTTTTGACCCCAGCAGCAAGCCGCAGAGCAACAAGGTGGCCTCCATGGCTAGGCGAACATGGCCGAGCGGAGCGTTCGTCTTTCGCGATAGTCCGCGCATCAGGCCATCCATCCCGCCTACCCCAAAGTTGGCCTGGGTAATAAATGCCCCTCCCAGCATCATCACCACAGTCCCGAAAGTACATGCGGCGATTTGCAGCGCCAGCCCATGCACAGTCGGGATGAGCGGCAGCGCTAGATCAATGATGATGCCACCCAGAATCGGGGCAAGCAGGGTGCCGATTCCAACACCACCTCGGACAAGCGCGCTCATCGCTACGAGCACGAGCCCGATGATCATGGCTGCGGTTCCTGCAGAGAGACCTAAGTTCCCCTCAAGGGCAACCTGAACCAGAAAAAGTGGTCCCAGTCCGATATCTGCACGAACCGTCAAGCAGTACGCGGTGCAAGAGATGATGAGGCCGAGCAGAAAGACTCCAGCCCGCGAGAAAACTTGGTTCATAAAAATATCCAGTGGGGAGTTGCCAGAGGGTGAATCAGGCAGAAACGGGGGCGGGAAAATACAGAGAAAAGATGCTGCAAACTTGACCTTTTGGCCGGGTCCGCAGATATTTCGATTTCGGAAATTAGCAGCGCTTCAGAGCTGCGTCAGGCGAATACTGCGTGACTTTTGTCATTAAAAAGCGCCCGTTTTGCTTGTGTTCATTTGAATTTCAGTCAATACTCTCTCGGCGGGTCCAATGGGGCTCGCATTGGCGAAATGGGAGCGTTCATGATGCAGACAAGCACTGTGCGGGTACGAGGCGTTTTGGGGGCAACTCTTGCTGCCGGAACCTTGTTGCTTGGAGCCTGCGTAGCTCCACCGAAGCCACCGACTACGACAACAACCACGACGGTTGCGCCGACCACAACCGTGGCACCGACCACAACCGTGGCACCGACCACAACCGTGGCTCCAACCACAACCACGACGACCGTGGCGCCAACCACAACGACGACCACGACTACCACCACCACGACCACGATTGCGCCCACCACCACCACCACCACGACGACTGCTCCTCCAGCAGCAGTGCGCACAGCTGTGGCAATGACTTGTCAGGGAACTGCAATTGGACAGTCCAGCACGAGCGGCCTGAATAGCGGCGTGACCACACTGGTTCCGGGTTCAGTAACGCCAGGAGGTGCCTTTGCAATGAAGCTCACTGCTGACCCCGTGGTTGTTCCAACCACTGGTGGCGGCTACAACATCAGCTACCTCAAGTCACTGACAGTGAAGTTTGCGATTCCTGCAGGCTCCACGTTTGTGTCTGCTTCGCAATCAGGCGGGAGCAACTTGGGTTCTGGCGCAGTCACCGTTTCTGCCTCTGGCAGCATCGTGACCCTGTCAGTACCTGGCAACTTGGCAGGCGGCACAACTGCGATCCTTCCCGACGTAACCATCAACCTGCAGGCAACTGGAGCTTCTGGAACTGCACTGAATGCTCAGCTCTTCGGATCGAGCTACTCAAGCTTCAGCATTGGCTTTACCGCTCGTGTGACCGGAATCCCGCTCTTCGGCAGCACTGATGCAGTCACCAAGTGCTACGCACCGGTCAACCCTATTCTGGGAACCACAGTCATCTCCTAAGACCACCTCCAATCGGCCGGCGAGCCGATTGCAGATCAAAACCAAGAACTCCCCTGGCCAGTGGCCAGGGGAGTTCTTCTTTCTACAGTCTGTTGAGCCCAGTCCTCAGAAGTGTGCTCAGAAGTACGTCCGAGCGCCAAAAGCTATTCGGCCTGCGCTGCGGCCCGGTCCTTGGCCACCTCATCGAGCGACTCGTACTCCGCACCGGTGTCGGCCCAGTCCTCGAACTGAGTCACTCCAAGCGTGTCAAACCGCTTACGGAGCCATCCATCGTTGGCATCAAGCAAGCCCAGCTTCTTGCAGTTCGGAACAATCTTAGAGAACAACAGTTGCTGGAACGGGTCCTGATTCTTCAGTTCCGGGTCATCTTGTTTGAACAGCGAGATTGCCTCACGAACAGGAATGCCAAGGTTCTCCCATACCTCTTGTTGCAAGAAGCGGTCTCTCATTCGCACTGCAGCCTCGAACGCAAACTCTTGACGTTCCAACAATTCAGCAGAGTTCAACTCGGTGTAGTACTCCTGCAGACTCAATACTCCGAAGGCAACGTGGCGAGCCTCGTCGCTCATGACGTACCGAAGCAGTTGCTTGAGCAGAGGGTCTGGCGTGACCTGATAGGCCATCCCAAATGCGGCAAGCGCTAGGCCCTCGATCATGATCTGCATGCCTAGGTAGGTCATGTCCCAGCGGCTATCGCTGATGATGTCGTCGAGCAATGCCCGCAGGTGATGGTTGACGGGGTAATGACCTGAGCACTTCGTGTCTAAGTACTTGGCAAAGACTTCAACATGGCGGGCCTCGTCCATGACTTGAGTCGAGGCGTAGTACTTGGCATCAATCCAAGGAACAGTCTCAACAATCTTGGCCGTGCAGACCAGCGCGCCCTGCTCGCCGTGCATGAACTGACTCAGGCTCCAGTTTTGGGATTCAACGGCAAGTTTGATCCACTCTTCGTCACCCCAGCTAGCAAACGAGGTTCGACTCAGGTCGATTCCCAGTTCCGCAATGAGCGCTGTGTTCATCGTCATCGGCGACTCCCGAGCGATTCGCTCTTGGTCTACTTCAATTGACCAATCCAGATCAGTCTCGCCATTCCACATGGAATGCTTGGCCTTTTCATAGAGCTTGTTCAGGCCGGGGCGCTCACCCTTTTCGTAGTTCCACGTGAAGATCGCGTCAGCGTTATCGGTGACGGCGTGAATCGACTCGGAGATGTCGGTGTTCGTCAACGCCAGGATTGCGTCAAGGTCATTGACTTCATCACGATCAAGGATCTCGGCATCAGTGCGACTCATAAGGTTCCCCCTGCTTAAGTAGTTACCCTCTGAAACTACTGCGCGGAACAGGTAAAACGCATAGCGCGGACTGCAATGAATCCAAAACAAGGATCGCAATGGTCTTTTTACCTCTTGACGAATGTCACATGAGTGCCCAACGTAGAGGGCATGAGGAGAGAGGTTGCGATTGGGGTACCGAGCTTGGCGCTCGCGACAGCCGGCGGGCTGTGGGTTCAGGCATTGCACACAGCGAATGCTTCCCTACCCCGATTTGCGGATCTTTGTGCAAGCGGCAATTACGGCAATCCGGCCGGAGATCCTGTTCACATCGCCATTCTGGGCGATAGTTCCCTGACCGGACCTGGGCTTCGTGCTGGTTCCGAGATTTGGATTGCACAACTCGTTGACCGGTTGCAAAGCAACGTAGAGCTTCGCAGCCATGCCAAAGGTGGATCGCGAGTGCGTGATGTCCTGCTCCAGCAGGCCGATGATGCAGCTCTGACGAAACCCGACCTGTTTGTTCTTGCAGTCGGCTCCAACGATGCCCTACACGCAACCTCGACTCGGCTGTTCCGAAGGGACCTTCAAACACTGCTCAATCGACTCAGCCACGTAGCGCCCGTTCTCAGCTTGGGGATCGGCGACTTGTCAGTGATTCCGCGCCTGCCAAAGAGTTTGCGGGCCCTAGCGGCACATCGGAGTGCAACCATCGATCAGATTCATACTCAGGTTGCTGATCGGGTCAATCGAGTGACTCGAGTTCCAGTGCGAGAATTATCGGATTCGATATTTAGGTCTTGCACCACGGACCTCTTTGCAGAGGACCGCTTTCACCCAAACTGTCAAGGCCACACAGCCTGGGCAGACATGTTTGAACCCTTCTTGCGAACCGCGCTGAACCAAACAAGGTTTCAAGATGCGAGCAGCGCAGCGTTACCGGCACAATCTGTTAGAGCGGCACTATCTGTTACAGCGTAAAGCTCAAGTTGCTAGCTAGCTGCAGTGCAAGTTCTTGATCTCCAGCAAGTAGGACCTGCTCTGCGATGACCTCGCTTGGTTCACAGCGGCCGCCGGTGAGTCGAAAGAACACCATGACGGGCATCGACACTTCAACCGAGGCTGCGGCTGAAAGGTTGTCCACCACACGGGCACGATCCGTCACTTCGACGAGGTAGGTGCGCTGTACTTCGCCAGTCAGATCGATGCGGATTCTTGACCCTTCAGGCAAACCCGCTTTACGCCCGACTATGTATCCCAACGACGGTTCGATCTCTGACAGCGCTGAACGTATCGCGGCTGGGTCTGCTCGATCCTCAAGGCCAAGCGCCTGACGAATATCGTGTTCGTGCATAAAAGTGTCGTAGTGGCGAATGCGCATAAAGCGGCCGTAGGTCTCATCGGCACTCACAGGAGTCCACGAGTGGGCGTCAAACTGTTCTTGACTCATGGCCTTCAGCGCAGCGAGTCGCTCAGTCGTGACATCAAGAAATATCTGTAGAACCTCGGCGCCAGAGAGCGACCGCATATCTTCTACCCAGACCTCGCCCATGCGGGCAACGTCATTCCTTAGGTGGGTCAGATGCGTTACATCCACCTCTGGGGCGCGTACCCCGTTCAGCATAAGTTCGATACCCGTTACGTGACTCAACTGATCCTTGACCGTCCACCCGGGAAGGCAACTTTGCATCATGAACTCGGCTTCCTGCAGCGAGGAACACATCTTGGCCACTGCCGCCCATTCTTCGGCGAGCAACGGAACAATTGTTTCTTTAGCAACGATGGTGGGCATCAGGGCGTGTCCTTTTGGATGGAGACCCAATCACGAGCCTCAAAGTAGGGAGTGAACTGCTCAGCGATTGCTTCAATATCTGCTGGCCGCTTTGGCCGTTGCAATTCGAACAGATGAGGGAACTGCAACCAAGCTGTCACGGCCTGCCAGAGTTCAACAGCAGCCTGCCCACTCGGGGGGTCGATCAGAACAGGCCCAAAAAGCGCCTGAGGCCCGCTTGGAATATGGTCGAAAACCAAGGTTGGCACTCCCCATCCACCAAGGTCCAAAACCTGCTGATGCTCGGCTGCAACCTCTTCAGTCGTGGTTGGATCGTCAATCGCTTGGCGCACCATCGCTGGATCAAGGCCCAGTTCAACAAGGAGTTCCTCGGCAACTTCCAAGCGATGGGGCTTGCGGCCCTCCACATGCAGCGCCGTACCCGCAAGCAGGTACCACTGATCAAGCAGGCTCATATCGATTCTTCGGAGGAACGCCCCGATTCGCATCATGGACCACCCATAGGACCAGTCGCGCTCCCATGGGTGCTTCTTACCCTCGACTCGATTTACCTCTTCAAGACTAAAGAACCGCCAGTCCACCCGAAGTCCAAGTTGATCTCGAACCTCTCTCATCCATAGCGAGGTTTGAAATGCATACGGGCACATCAGGTCGAAATGAAAGGCAACAGCGTTCGGGGTTGTGATCTCGAACGTGGTATCCACCGAGGCCTGCTCCGGTTGCACTGGACTCATGGCTGCTGACTCACAGATCTTCGCTGTCCGACAACAAAGCATCTGCATACGAGGCGCCAATGTTGTTGATGAGCGGTCGCACAATCATTGTGTAGGTATCGGACATTGCCGTCTCACGGTGCTCTGCCTGAACGGCAAGCCTTTCCGGGTCAGTGACAACGGCCATAAACGCAGCCCTGCTCGGGAAGGCATTAAATCGAACCTGGTCCCATTGCCTGCCGTCACCAATGATGGTGCCCTCAACGTTGAACCATCCTGCGATTTGAACTCCGTTAGCAACACCAATTTTGACTGCATGGTCCTGATAGGCAGTCATATGTTCGATGCTTTGCTCGAGCTCAGACTCAGCACGGTCAAAACCAATGACGTGTACCACCATGACTGCTGGGTCATCTGCCGTGGACGGGTGCGGCACCTGTGCAACTTCGGGCAGATCCTCTGGGGCCGCCGGGTGGGCAAATGGTTGGCAACCCAGAATGATCGTTGCCTCCATGCCTGCATCTTTGTGATGGTGCTGATCCTTGAACTCTTTGCGTTCTTGCATGTCCATAAAAGAACGCCGGGTTGGGTATTTCACTACTGCTACGCGATCCCAGGGGGGAAGGTCGCCAAGGAGTTGCGTCTCGACATCTCCAAAAAACACCACCTCAGCCCCAACCGCTGCAAGCGACTCGATTGGAGCGTAAGCATCGTCGGCTTCACGGCCGCTCAACGTTGAGTCCCTGCCATCGGAGTACTGGGCGGTGTCGCGGTATCGCATCAGGTTGACCATCCACACAGGGCCGTCTTCATCCTCGGCGGTAGTCGCAAGGCGCAGTCCGTAGTCGAAGTCGATCTGCCCGTAACGAACGGAGAGGTCCGTTACCGAATTTTCAACCTGAGATTTCTCAGTCATCTTCATCTCGATTCATGTCGCTGTAAGGGTTGCAGTCATGACGTACCAAGAAATAGTAGTCAGGTCGTACTAACAACTAGCACTCATACTGCACCAATTTAGACCCTGCTGCTGCCCCTGCTGCATCGCTCCTGCCAATAGATTCTCAGGCACAACTTCTGTCACACTGGTGCATGACCAAACTTGGACTTCAGATCCCCAACTTTAACTTTCCCGGTGGAAGCCCCGAGAAGATTTTCCCAACAGTTGTTGCTGCCGCTCAGGTTGCCGAAGCATCTGGATTCGACACGGTGTTAGTCATGGATCACTTCTACCAGCTACCTGGCCTGGGAGAACCCGATGACTTCATGCTCGAGGCGTACACCCTCTTGGGCGCTCTTGCCTCGGTTACTTCTTCGGTTCGACTCGGAGCCCTTGTAACAGGCAACACCTATCGCAACCCGGCAATCTTGGCCAAGGCAGTGACCACACTCGACATCGTCTCCGGGGGTAGGGCACAGCTAGGAATCGGATGTGGCTGGTTTGAGCTCGAACATGATTCCTTTGGCATCGAATTCGGCACCTTCACGGATCGGTTCGAGATGCTTGAAGAGGCTCTGCAGGTCATCTTGCCGATGCTTCGAGATGAGCGGCCCTCGATCGATGGCAAGCACTACAAAATCACGCAGGCAATCAATCAGCCAGCACCGCTGTCTTCCATTCCCGTGATGATTGGGGGTAGCGGTGAAAAGAAGACTCTGCGGATGGTGGCGCAATACGCCACCCTCGGAAACCTCACCTG
>WLLG01000070.1 GCA_009700815.1 Actinomycetota bacterium | reverse complement strand
TAATCCTCAAACAGCCATCTTCCAAAGTTTCGGCGGGTCCAAGGTGTTGCGCCAGCTATGCGCACAGCCCGGTCTGCGCCGCCCACTGAACTCAAACCCCGAACAAGCAGTTTCGACATGCGATGATCTGCAACCAGTTCCTTCTTGAGAGCCACAGCGTAGGCCCGGCCTGCCTCGCCTGACCGGCCGTGGTCGCGCACTGCCTCTGCTGCTCGGATTCCGGTCAGCAGGGCCTGAGCAATCCCTTCTCCAGTCATGACATCGCAGGCTGCCACAGCGTCGCCCACAAAGAGTGCACGCCCTGTGGCGGGCAGCATCTTGTCTACGCGTGCAGGGATCGGCCATGCCCGGTGAGGCTCATCGGCTACAAAATCCGCTCCGAGAACAGCGCGAATATGGGGTCGCTCAAGTAGGTCAAACCACAGAGCCCTCATCTCTTTGGTTTTGCGCTCACCGTCGCGCTGAATGCCAAAACCAATATTGGCCCGACCGCCAGGCAGAGGAAAGGACCAAAAATACCCCGGCAGCAGGTCAGCCTCGAAGGAGATGAACAAGTCTTTAGCTGCTACGGGCCCAACGCCCGAGACGTACTGTCGAAACGCGTGCCATTCGCCCAAATAAGCTTGCACGGCTACACCTAGGTGTTTGCGCAAAGGTGACCACATTCCGTCAGCCCCAATGACCCAAGTCGCCCGGACGAGACCAATCCCTTCTACTTCGACTGTTATGCCGTCGGAGTCCTCGTGTGCCCCTAGCAGACCGTGCCCGTCGAGGACCTCGGCACCCTCTTTTCGGGCAAGGTTCAGCAGAGCCTCGTCAAGGTCCTTTCGTGTCGCGATTGCAGCAAAGCTGCCACCCGTCCGAGGTAGTTCAAACAAACGGGTTGTTCCGGTCGGGGAGCGCACCCAGCAGTCTTCGGCTTCTTGCCAAGACTCGATGCTCTCGGGAAGTAGTCCCAACTCCTCGAGTACTCGCAGCGCACCCGTGGTCAACCCGTCTCCGCAAATCTTGTCTCGAGGAAACTCGGCCTTATCTATGACGAGCACTTGAATGCCGGCCCGCGCAAGGGTAATTGCAGCAGCCGAACCTGCTGGGCCTGCGCCAACAATGAGCACATCTACGGATCTATCCGGGACTCTGGTAGCTGCAGAACTCAAGCCAAATCCAGAAGTTCGTTGTATGCGGTTCGCAGGCATTCCATGAACACGTCACCATCGGGCACAGCGGCGGGGTCAAGGTTCACGCCAATATTGAGTTCATTCTGATAACTCAGGAGTGTGATGTTCACTGCTGCCCCTGCGAGGGGCCCAAATGGGTACACCGACTGCACTGGCACTCCCTGCAAATACAGCGGCACGGGTGATCCAGATACGTTCGAGGCTTGGAAGTCCAACCCCTTCATCATGCTGCCGAATACCTGAGTGACAACCGTGGTGGGCAGCTTATTAAGAATTCCAGACAGCGGCTCAACGAGTTGGTTAGCTGGTTCATCGCGAGCGGCAATGGCACGCTCGCGAATGTGGGTCATGAGTTCAGTCAGGTCCTCGAAATCAATCTGAATCTCGAATCGCGCTGGTACAAAAGAGTTGCCAGATGTCTTCATCGATGCTGCGCCACGAATATTGATGGGCATGCCCATGCGGAGCGACCCTTGCTCAGCCCCGTGATGCTGGTGATACAGCGACATGCCCCGAGCGATCCCAGAGAGGAACGTGTCGTTGATCGTGCCACCAATGTGATTGCCAACCTTCTTGGCAAGGTCAAGTGGCATGGAGAGAACATCAAGGCTATTCGAGAGTGTTCGCCGGGTCATGATCGCCGAAAGTGGTGTGCTCTCTGGCCGAAGAATTCTGGTAGCAGAGGCAAGTAACTCACTCGATGCCGTCACCGACCCACCGGGATCTGTGAGTGCATCACGCACTGATCCAGCTCCAGCCGAAGTGACCTGTCGAGCAAAACTAAACTGCCTGCGGGACTCATGTTGGAAAGCGTTCATGAAGCGCTGGGCCTGATTAAGTACGTGAACGTCGGGGGCATGGGGCATCATGCGCTCTGCAGCATGTGGCTCAATCTCGAAGATCTCCAACATGAGTTCGACGCCACCAACCCCGTCGGTGATCGAGTGATGAAACTTCAAAATAATCGCAGATTGGTTATTTGAAAGGCCCTCAACGATGGTCGCCTCCCAGAGCGGCCTTGCCCGGTCAAACCCCTGCATAGCAATAGGTCCAGCCATGGCGAGAAGGTCTGCCATCGAGCCTGCGCCGGGCACGCGGGCAGAGCGAAGGTGGTAGCGAAGGTCGAAGTTGGGGTCGATCTCCCAACGGGGGGGAGCGAGCGAAAGGGGGTTACCCCGTACTCGCTGCCGCAGACGCGGAACAATGCGACTGGCTCGATCAAAGGTGTGATGAAGTTGGTCGGAGCGAAGCTCTCCGTCGAGCACCATCAGCGTGGTGACGGTTGAGCGGAGCATGGGATCCTTCTCGATGTTCCACATCAAGGCATCCGCATCGCTCATGCGGTCCTCGAAGGTGACACCGATGGCCTGACTAGATGAAGTTCCTTCTGTGCTCATTTGACTGCCTCAGCGATCCTCGATGTTTCAACACATACTAGGGATGCTGCGGGTGTGCTGCTTCGCGAGGACTGCTCTGATCGACTGAGCAGCTAGTGCGGTGCCGAGTTGCAGTCGTAATTTGCGTGGAAGTTGTCTTTCTCTGTATGGCCATCCACAAAGGTTCGGGTGCGCTCGGTGGTGACCTTTCCACAGCCGGAAGTTGGATTTTGGGCGGTCTGTTCACCTTTGGCAAAGGGCGTGGACCACATGCTGACCGTGAGTGAGGTGTTTGTATATGTGGGCCAAATGACCACACCATAAGGCGTTTCGTTGCGAATCTTCAGGTCGACACTGGGATAAGCCAGTGTGGCCTCTCGGCCAAAGGGGTACCTGCTGATGTACTTCGAGTGTGCCTTATAGGCGGGAATGTCGAGTCCCCCAAAGAAGGCTGCATTGAATGTGGTGGTGCCGAATTGGCTCACGCCGCCGCCAATATCGGTAGCGAATTCCCCGTCTTGGATAACCCCGCCCTCGACAAACCCCTTTGCTGTGGTTCGTCGACCTACGGTGTCGTTCACTGAGAAAGTTGCGCCAGGGGGAATGAGCGTGCCGCGAACGATGTCGGAAATCTTGTGGATATTGGTGACTCTGGATTCGCAGCACTTGTGATTCGTCGTGAATGACCCAATGACCTCTTTTACACCAAGACCAGCAGCCCAATCGCGGCCTTGCTGAGCAGTCTCTACGCGAGTGGGTAGGTCAATCGTGGTCTGAGATGCCAGAAGGCCGTCAACAATCTTTTGTGGGGCTTCTGCCGTGCAACAGACTTGAGCATCCTCACCGCCAACAGGGGTGGGTACTCCATCGATAATGTCGAAGCGCACATTCGTTGGGTTTGGCTTTGATGGGTTCTTGGACTCGAGAATGAGCGAGACAGCCTCGGGCTTCATCGTGAGCTTGGGGGTGGAGTCCGTAATTGTCAGAGCGAAGGCGGGGCGGAAGGCCTTGCCTTCAACTTCGATCTTTGTGCCACCAGCATTCAGGGTGACTGGACCGGCAGTCACGGAATTCGCCTGATCCACCAGCGTTTGCACAGCCGCATCGGTGACTAGGGGGTCGGTGACGGTTGGGTCAACGGTGATCCTGATGGGCTTGGAGAGATCAGACAGGGACTGCGGCAGGGCACGCACCACGTCGTTGATTGTGACCTCGGTGCCGGGCGAACCTGCAACCAGCGTGACGGACTCTTCCGTTGCGGCGATGTTTGGTTCGACAGGTAGCGTCCTACGGTCGCCTTGGAGGGCTATCAGGGTGGGAGTGAGTTGTTCGCTATCTACGCTCAGGGTGACCTCGGCCGAGCGACCGCCGAAGAGCGACTTCAACCAGCGGATTGGCCGAGTGGGTAAGGGGTCGACCCGGCCAATCTCGTTGACGTCCTTTGCAGTAGCGGCAACGTCCATGCTCAGGCCGAGCTCTCCGGCTGTCGTGGTCATGGTGTTCGCACCAGACTGAATCTGCACTTCGGTGCTCGGAAGTTCCTTTGCTAAAGCCTGCAACTGTGCATCCAGTTCGCTTGGGCTGCTACCGCCAACCTCGACCCCCGCAACCGTGACGTTTCGCGCAACGTTGTCGCTGGTATGCCACTGGTCCAGTGCCCACACGGCTGAGATCATGGCAATCAGGATCAGCGGTGTTGCAACCACGAGCAGGATGATCTTGTGGGCCTTAGTCACCCGTCAAGGTTCGCGCATTTTCCTTGGCTACTCGCGGCAAGACCCAACAACATTCACAGGATGCAGAAGCGCTCCTCAGGACTGTCAGAAGAGAGTGAGGTCTTCTCTGCGGGTTCCGCGCAGCACCTCGTAGTCGATTTCTACCCAGGTCAGGCCTCTGGACTCTGCCAGAACTTTTGCTTGTGGCTTTATGGTTTGGGCCACAAAGACCCCCCTGACTCCACGCAGGGTCGGATCGCGCTCCATACGTTCTAGGTATCGAACAAGTTGTTCCACCCCATCAATATCGCCACGCCGCTTGATCTCAACGGCTACGGCCTGACCCGAAGCGTCCCTGCATAGCAAGTCAACAGGTCCAATATCGGTGGGAAACTCACGCCGGATAAGCATCAGGTCCTGAGCAATGGCTGTCGGGTCCGCAGCGAGTAACTCTTGAAGGTGTGCCTCGACGCCATCTTTTGTGAGCCCAGGGTCAGTACCTAGCTCTTGGGACAGGTCGCTAAACATCTCGTACAGGTGAATGGTGAGTTGTTCGCCCTTGGGGTTCGTCACTGTCCAGTAGTCCGGATGCTCCACCAGGCGGTTGGGTGCGTTCATCCAGTTGAGTGGCTTATAGGCACCACCATCTGCATGGATGGCTACACAACCATCGGCCTTGACCATGATCAGGCGGATTGCCTCTGGTAGGTGAGCCGAGAGGCGTCCCTCATAATCGACAGAACAACGGGCAATGACAAGGCGCACAGGCGCAGAGTCTAGGCCTGCCTAGCGAGAGCTTGAAGACAGGCCCGGAATGCGCAGGGAGATGTCGTTGCACTCGGCACAGACATCTTCAGGGATGACTCCTGCTCGCATCAGCAAGGCAAAGACCTTGCACCCCAAGCAGAATCCGAGCGCAGCCTCAAGACCCGCCGCAAGAACCAGAAATCCAACAACCACGCGAGCAGCCCCGGGCATACCGGCCATCCAGAGTGCAGAGGCAGTCACCGTAAAAGCCACACCGATTGCCTGGGCAAACCGCTTGGGGGGACCTGGGACTAATTTCTCAAACTGGGGGAGCCGCGGTGCAACCACCTTGGTGGCGACTAGGCCGAGCGGGCTGAACTTGGGACCGCAGGCAACCCGAGCCAGAAACCCATACGTCAGCGGAATCAGTATCCATCCCCAGCCGAGGCCTGCTGCTGCCAGACCCATGAGCACCACGCCAGTAGCTACGGTGCGGGCGGCCACGTCATTGACGGGGTTCGGAAATGAAAAGAACGAGCTAGATGAACTCACCCAACAAGGATAACTCTCTAAACCCGACCAAACAAGTCGGGTTTAGAGGAATACCTTCGGAATCAACCGAGCTTGGCGCTTTTGATTGCCTTGGTCAGGCGTGCGCGAGTTCCAGCATCAAGGGCAACCTTGCGCAGGCGCACGGCCTGAGGGGTCACCTCTACGCACTCGTCTTCTGCCAAGAACTCAAGCGCCTGCTCAAGCGACTGCCTGCGCGGCGGAGTGAGGCGCTCGGTGTTGTCTGACGAGGAGGTGCGCATATTGGTGAGCTTCTTCTCACGGCAGATATTGACGTCCATGTCCTCTGAGCGAGAGTTCTCGCCGATGACCATGCCCTCGTAGACCACATCTCCGGGGCCAACAAACAGCGAGGCCCGCTCTTGCACCTGAACTACGGCATAGGCGGTGACGGGGCCAGAACGGTCAGCCACGATGGAACCGCGATCCCGTGACCGAATCTCGCCAAACCAGGGTGCCCAACCGTCAAAGATCTGATGCAACATGCCAGTGCCGCGAGTCTCGGTCAAGAACTCGGTGCGAAACCCCAGTAGGCCGCGAGCAGGAACTCGCTGCTCGATGCGCACCCATCCAGTTCCGTGGTTCACCATGTCGACAAGCTGCCCCTTGCGGGTTGCTAGCAACTGACTCACTGCTCCGAGATACTCCTCGGGGACATCCACCGAGACGGATTCAACAGGCTCGTGGATCTTGCCGTCGATTTCACGCGTCACCACTTGTGGCTTGCCGACGTTCATCTCGAAACCCTCACGCCGCATGGTCTCGACTAGCACTGCAAGCTGCAATTCGCCACGGGCATGAACCTCCCAAGCATCTGGACGCTCAGTTGGATTCACTCGGAGGCTCACGTTGCCGACCAGCTCTGCATCGAGGCGAGCCTTAATCTGACGAGCAGTGACCTTGTCTCCTTCTCGGCCATTGAGCGGAGATGTGTTGACTCCAATGGTCATCGACAAGCTTGGTTCGTCCACGGTGATCACCGGCATAGGTCGCGGATCCTCAGGGTCGCTCAGTGTCTCGCCAATGGTGACGTCTTCAATTCCTGCCACCGCGATGATCTCGCCAGGTCCGGCCTCGTCCACCTCTATGCGCTCATGGGTCTCGGTTACATACAGAACTGCCACCTTGGCTCGTTCAACGGTGCCATCGGTTCGGCACCAAGAAACCTGCTGGCCTTTTCGGATAGTTCCGTGCAGCACACGACACATGGCCAGGCGGCCAACGAACTGACTCGAGTCCAAGTTGGTGACCCAAGCCTGAAGCGGGTGATCGGGCTCATATGTGGGTGCGGGCAGGTGCGTGACGAGCAGCTCGAACAGCGGAGTGAGGTCAGCTTCAAGATCGTCTGGGTCTTGGGGGCGAGTCATGCTGGCTCGTCCGGCTCGGCCGTTGCAATAAATAACTGGGAAGTCGATCTGGTCAATATCTGCATCAAGGTCCATGAATAGGTCCTCAACTTCGGAAACCACCTCGTCGATGCGGGCATCAGGTCGGTCAACCTTGTTGACTGCCAGAATCACCGGCAGGTTCAGAGCGAGCGCCTTGCGCAGCACGAACCGTGTCTGCGGAAGCGGCCCCTCGGATGCGTCAACGAGCAGCACCACTCCATCGACCATAGTGAGGGCACGCTCTACTTCGCCGCCGAAGTCGGCGTGGCCAGGTGTGTCAACAATGTTGATTTTGACCTCTTCGCGACCTTCACCGGTCCACCGCACAGCAGTGTTCTTGGCAAGGATCGTGATTCCCTTCTCTCGCTCAAGGTCGGTGTTGTCCATGATGCGGTCAATCTCGGCAGCACCTTCACGGAATGCCCCGGACTGACGCAGCATGGCGTCAACCAAGGTGGTCTTACCGTGGTCGACGTGGGCGATGATGGCAACGTTGCGAATGCCCTCTACTGACACGCGGCCAGTTGTTGGATCAGCAGAAACAGAAGGTGAAGTCATAGAACAATCCGGTCGTGGGTGCGCGCAGCGCTAGAAGGGGGACATACCAGTGTGCCCGATCTGGGGCCTCAACCCCGAACTCATCACTGTGACACAAGCCATTCATGGGATTTTGCCCCGCAATTGCTCAGGTAGCTATGTAGTTACGCGAGTCAACGACTGTGCGACTTGGTTGTTAGTTGTTGCGGCGGTCTAGTCGCTGGCGAATGATGTCTCTGCGTTCGCGTAGGTCGCTATAGGTCAGACCAGCACCATCTGATAAGTCGATACCAGTGTTTCGTTGGATGGCCTCTGCGTCGATCTGAAAGTCCATGGCGTTGCCGCCGACCTCGGCTGCAAATCGTTCGCCATGAGTAACGGCCAGGTACGTCGAGAGGGTTGCAATCTCTGCGATCAGATCAAGATCGGGTGCTAGGGCTGCCATAGCGCCGTCGAGGAAGACCAAATTCTTGACATACAGCATCAAAATCTTGGGTAGTCGCGCACCCATTCCAAGCAATGCTTTGATAACTCGTTGCAGTTCGCTGACGAGTTGTTCCTGAGACAGCGTGCTTGGGTCGACTGGTTGCTCGTCAAGATGTAATTCTGCAATGACATCATCAAGATCGGTATCTGGCGGAAGGGCACCGAGATCTCTGAAGGCTGCGAGTTGACCCTTAATATCTCCCGTGGCCCCCGTCAGCATGAGTCGTAGAAATGCTGTGCGCTCTAGGTCCGTCATGCGAGCAGTAATGCCAAAATCTAGCAACGCAATTCTGCCGTCAGTCATCACGAACAGGTTTCCGCCGTGCAGATCCCCGTGGAAGATTCCATTCACCATGCAACTCTCGGTAAAGCCTGTCATGCCGATGCGAATCACCTCATGCGTATCGATTCCGGCGGCCTGCATCGACTCCAGGTCGTCAAAACCGAACCCCGAAAGGCGCTCCATGACTAGAACCCGGCGTGTCACTAGTTCGGGATGAGGGCGCGCAATGACCATGCCACGTTGGCTGAGCTCAGCGAAAGAAGAAGCAACGTC
>WLLG01000007.1 GCA_009700815.1 Actinomycetota bacterium | reverse complement strand
ATTCAACGCAACATCGTCGGAGAGAAGGTGCTCGGGCTTCCGCGTGAGCCAAAGGTTGAGACGAAGTCCAGCTAAAGCCTCTCTCAATCCCTCAGGGGACTCCTCAAAGCTGAGGAACCTGCCTGCTCGGGCCGAGGGTCTCACCAAAGTGGTGTTCACAGCTACTAAACTGTGATTGACAAATTCCCTTACAATTCCTAGCAAATTCTGCGGGAATTGCCTCGCTAACGTTTGCTGCGATTCTCCTTGTGACTCCTCCCCCGATGAACCCTGATTCCGAAGACACCGGTGAGTATCGGGTAGTTCGACGGACCCCCAAAGGCTCTCCAGGATGGTCCACACCGAAGAGAATTGCCGCTGCTGGCCTAGCTGGACTCTTGTTCATAGGGGTTGTACTTGGCGCTGGTGCGGCTTGGGGGCTGTGGAGTTTCTCGAAGATCCAGCGAGTTGATCTCAACCTGGCCGAAGTCAATAGCCCTACCGAACCAATGAACGTGCTCATCGTGGGTTCTGACAGCCGTGCCGATATTGAAGAAGGTGACCCCGGGGCCGGCGGCATGCTGGGGAAGGATGCTCCTACAGGTCAGCGTGCAGACAGTCTGCTCATCGCTCGGATCGACCCCGGTAGCGATCGCATTGACCTGCTGTCGGTACCGCGTGATCTGTGGGTCCCGATCTCAGGCAAAGACTCCAAGCAGAGAATCAATTCGGCCTATGCGCAGTCAACCCAAGCAGTCGTCGACACCGTTCAGGAATCTCTGGGGATACCAATCAATCACTTTGTAGAGGTGGACTTTTCGGGATTTCAGTCCCTAGTAGAAGCCATCGGCGGAGTGCCGATGTATTTCGATCACCCTGTCCGGGACGGCAATTCTGGGCTCGAAATTGGCGTCAAGGGCTGTCATGTTCTTGACGGCCAGAATGGACTGGCATTCGCTCGTTCACGGCATCTTGAGTGGAATAACGGCGTGAAGTGGGTGTCTGACCCAACAGGGGATCTTGGACGAATGACTCGGCAGCAGTTGCTCACCCGGGCAGCTCTAGCCAAGGCCCAGACTCTGGGTCTGAACAACGTGGGCACGTTGAAGTCACTAGTCGATGCTGGTCTTGGTTCAGTCAAACTTGATGATTCGCTTGGCACGGGCGATCTCGTTGCTCTCGGAAAGAGATTCTCGAGCTTCGATCCCGAACGCCTGCAGACCCACAGCCTGCCCGTGGTTCCGTTTCGCACGGATGGCGGCGCTGCAGTGGTATTGGTTGATGACGCAGCAGCGCAGCCTGTACTGGACCTGTTTCGCGGCACAGCAGTAGCAGCGGCAGTAACGACGACAACCGCTCCGCCGCCCTCGGTAGACGAGGTGACGGTGACAGTTGTGAACGCCTCTGGCAAGGAAGGCCAAGCTCGACGGGTGAGCTTTGTTCTGATCACGGGCGGTTTCATTGAGGGTGCGGTGGAACCCTCGGACAAAACGGTGCCTCATACGGTGATTGCTTACCCCAAGGGTCAGCGGCGAATGGCAGAACTGGTGGCTCCTTGGATCTCGGCAGCGCCAGAGTTGAAAGAAGATAAGAAGTTGGCCTCGGGCAGTGTGCAGGTCACCCTTGGAGCTGACTTTTTGCGGGTGTCAGAACCTGACAAATCTGCAACACCTCCAGCGGTTGCCCCGGCTGCTCCTGCCGCAGGAGGAACTCCTGAGGCAGCAGCTACGCCTACAACAACCGAGCCTGGCTGGAAGCCAGGCGTGCCACCAGAAGGCACCTCCTGCCCCTAACTCCTGTTCCTACCAGGTTCGAGGAATTGCAGGTGCAGTGCTAGCTGCTCGCAGGCTTGCGAACGCGTTGATAACTGCTCCGCCCGGTTGATGGATCTCGAAGTGCAGATGCGCAACGGTTTGTTCGGCATTGCCGGAATCCCCAAGAAACCCAACCAACTCGCCTGCAGCCACTCGCTTATTGAGTGTCAGTCCTGGTGCGAATGCGTACTCGAACCTGTTTGCCGAGTCGTCTGTGCCCGGGGAGTCGTTGTTGAGATGAATGTAGACATAACTCCACCCATCATCTGCAGTAATCGTTAGTGAGTTTCCAGAGAGTCCGCTGAGGTCATGGCGTAGCCGGGTGATCCGTCCGCTGACAGCAGCAAGCAGGGGCGTGCCCTTGGCGCTCACGAGATCTTGTCCCTCATGGGAGCGGCCACCTGAGCGTGGAGCACCGAAGGTGTCGCTATAGCTCGCACCGGCAGAAACAGGAAAGGTAATCGGCCGAACAAGTGACGGAGTCCCTGTCTCTGTCCCAACAGGTGGTGTGGTCGTGGCCGAACCGGTACCCGCCGAAATCCTGCTTCTCGGAGCGGCAGCACAACTCATTGCAACAAAGCTGATGACAAATACGGCAAGTAGAGCGGTGGCGCTCGATCGGACAGGCCGTTGAGCGGTTCTTGCTGTGCGCTGTGGGGAGTGCATCACAGATAGATCGGGCATCAAGAAGGAAATCTTGAGGATCAATCCTGCTGCAGATATTTGTGCCCTCGGCAGGATTCGAACCTGCGCACACGCCTCCGGAGGGCGATGCTCTATCCCCTGAGCTACGAGGGCCTTGCGAGTAGGCCACCTAGGTGGTCCACAATGAGTTACGAGAACTCAGGGACCGGACGTTACCATTCGCTAGCAGCCACCCCACCGCTGGCTCGAGTAACCACCCGTTCAGACAACCAACGTAACCAAGGTAACCATGCGCATTGTGATCACTTCTGCTCTTGCCTCTGCCCTTGCAGAGCTTGGAATCGACTCACCTGACGAGATTCATTTGGAGCAACCAGCGCGCCGCGACCATGGGGATTTCTCTTCAAATATTGCTCTTACTTCTGCAAAGAAAGCGGGTACCCCGCCACGAGAACTCGCTCAGCAGTTGGTTGATTCTCTGAACCAGAACCTGCCTCCGCATGTGACTTCGGTCGAGATTGCTGGCCCCGGATTCGTGAACTTTCGATTAGATGAGGCGTGGCTGCAGGAACTGATTCCACAAGTCCTCGCTGCTGGTGATTCCTACGGCCGTTCCCAAACCGGGCACGGGCAGAAGGTCCTGATTGAGTTTGTCTCCTCGAATCCGACTGGACCTGTTCACGCAGGGCATGCCCGCGGTGCAGTGTTTGGTGACAGTTTGGGTCGCCTGCTGAGCTACACCGGCTATCAGGTGGAGCGCGAGTTCTACATCAATGACCGTGGAGTTCAGATGCGCACTTTTGCCGCCTCGCTTACTGCTCGCAAGCTTGGCAGCGAACTTCCCGAGGGTGGCTACAACGGGCAATACATCAGGGATTGGGCAGAGCAGATGCCTAAAGACGCTGATCCGCTCGAATGGGGTGAACGCCGCGCACTCGATGACGCCCGCACCGTTCTTGAACGCCTGAACGTCCACTTTGATACCTGGTTTTCTGAGCGATCAATGGTAGATCGGGGTGCAATCCCAACCACGCTCGGCGACCTGCGCCAGCGCGGGGTAGTTGATGACTCAGAAGGCGCGATCTGGCTTCGCTCAACTGACTACGGCGATGACAAAGACCGCGTCCTCGTCAAGAGTGACGGGGAGTTCACCTATTTGCTTCCCGATATTGCTTATCACCGAGACAAGTTTGATCGAGGGTTCGATCTGCTTATCAACGTGTGGGGAGCGGATCACCATGGCTACGTTGCCCGCATGAAAGCTGCAGTGCAGTCACTTGGCCATGACCCGGCGGACTTGGAAGTGATCATCTCGCAGCTGGTACGGCTTGAAAAAGATGGCGAGGAAGTCAAGATTTCGAAGCGTTCCGGCAACCTCATCACACTTGAGGATCTCCTCGATGATGTGGGAGTTGATGCCGTGCGCTTGACCTACCTGCTGCAGTCAGTTGACTCGCCTCAGACAGTGGACTTAGACCTGATCGTCGCGCAGTCGAACGAGAACCCAGTCTTTTACGTGCAAATGGCGAACGCTCGGATTCATTCGATCAGCCGTGTCGCAGCGGAGCGCAAAATCCAGCGGAGAGCTGCACAAGATGTGGACCTCAGCCTTCTGGTGCATGAGCGCGAACTAGAGATTCTGCGTGCGCTGTACCTGCTGCCAGAGGTAGTGGAACTTGCAGCACGAGACCGGGCCCCGCACAAGATCACAACCTGGGTGCGTGAGTTGGCCGCTGCTGTGCATGGCTTCTATCACGACTGCCCCGTTTTGTCCGAGGAGACTCCAGATGGGCTTCGCCAGGCAAGGTGGCTCTTGGCCGATGCGGCAGGTAGCGGACTCAGAGTTGGACTAGACCTCTTGGGCGTCACCGCCCCCGAGCAGATGTGAGCCTGTGACATGACAGAACCAGTGACTACCCAATCTGATCATCGAAACTCCGCGTTACCCATTAACTTGTTGTCCGACACCGCCTCTGTTGCAGGTGACGGCGCACTTTCAATCGGTGGAGTTGACCTTGCCGGCCTTGCAGACCGCTTTGGTACGCCCTTGTTTGTGTATGACGAGGCGCAACTTCGTAATCGTTGCCGAGAGGCAATCTCGGTGTTCGGCCCCGGTGGTGCGATCTATGCCACCAAGGCATTTCTATGTCGAGCAATGGCGCGTCTTGCATATGAAGAGGGCATGCGTCTTGACGTTGCGACCAGCGGCGAGATGCATGTGGCTCTGCAAGCTGGAGTTCCGGCAGATGCGTTGGAAATGCATGGCAACAATAAGTCCGCTGAAGAGCTCGAACAGGCGCTGCAAGCGGGGGTGGGCCGGATTGTGGTCGATTCCTTTGATGAGATGACTCGCATCGAATCACTAGTGGCTGATGGCTGCGCGGCTCCCAAGGTGCTGTTGCGAATCAACCCGGGAATTGAAGTGCATACGCACGAACACGTGCAGACGGGGAATCTTGATTCCAAGTTCGGGTTCCCCCTGTCCACCGGTCAAGCAGAGGAGGCCGTGGAGCGTGCTGCAGCCAGCATTGCCATGGACCTGGTGGGCATTCACCTACACATCGGCAGCCAAGTGTTCAGCGTTCAGAACTTCCTGCAGGGGCTGAGCACGGTAGCCCCCTTCGTAGTGGAGTGTGGTCTGCCAGAGCTCGTAGTGGGCGGCGGACTCGGTGTGGCATATGTGCAGGGCGATGATGCTCCCTCGATCACCGAGTGGGGTACTGCAATTCTGAGCAGCTGTCGCGAGCAGGGCATCACAGCTCAGATCAGCGTGGAGCCAGGTCGTGCGATTACGGCATCTGCAGCCCTCACCCTGTACACCGTCGGCACCATCAAATTTATCCCTGGAGTGCGGACCTATGTCTCGGTGGATGGCGGTATGAGTGACAACCCGCGACCAGTTCTATATGGCAGCGGCTATGAGACCTTTCTGCCGCGGGCTGCGAACGCCCGCAGGGAGATGCCAATTCGACTAGTCGGAAAGCATTGTGAGTCTGGTGATCTGCTGGTTCGTGAAGGCCGCGTCCCGGCAGACCTAGCTGTTGGTGATCTCATCGCAACGCCAGTTACTGGTGCATATGGGCATTCAATGGGGTCGAACTACAACAAGGTTCTGCGGCCGGCTGTGGTTTTTGTGGCTGAGGGCCAGGCTCGTCTTGTGGTGCGCCGAGAGACGCTCGAGGATCTGCTCCTGACAGACGTTGGCTAGGGCTGGCTCCGTTGAAACCGAGGCCACACACTCAGGGGCGAGGGAGCACGCACTTGCAAGGCCGGAGTGAGTAGTTCGGGTGAGTCCTGCTGTTGCCGGTAGCCTCAGCACGTGGCAAAAACGGTGAACATCGGAGTGCTTGGTTGCGGCAACGTAGGTGCGGCATTAGTCGAACTTCTGAGGCTGCGCGGACCTGAGATCGAACAACGCACCGGCTTGCGGTTGCGGGTTACAAAAGTCGCAGTTCGGTCAACCTCAAAAGAGCGTGCAGTTCTGCTTGATCCGGGTGTTCTTACCTTGGATGCTCACAGCGTGGTGGCAGACCCAGAAATCAACCTGATAGTTGAGGTGATCGGTGGAATCGAGCCAGCACGAGAATTGATCTCGCTAGCTCTGGCATCTGGAAAGGCAGTGGTCACTGCCAACAAAGAACTGCTGGCCAACATCGGAACCGAATTGTTCGCCGAGGCTGACAAGGCCGGGGTAGACCTACTCTTTGAAGCCGCTGTAGCCGGGGGAGTACCAATTGTCCGCCCACTACGTGAGTCACTAGTGGGCGAGGACATCACGCGAGTGATGGGAATCGTCAACGGCACCACGAACTACATCCTCACCAAGATGACTGATGAAGGATGGGCTTACTCCGCTGCGTTGGCCGAGGCTCAGGGCTTGGGGTATGCGGAGCGCGACCCCACAGCCGATGTCGAAGGGTTTGATGCCGGAGCGAAAGCAGCAATCATTGCGACCATTGCCTTTGGTGTGCGCGTTGTTGCTGGTGACGTCTACCACGAAGGGATCTCAGGTGTTACGCAGACGGACATCGAGTTTGCTCGCCGGTTGGGCTACGTAGTCAAACTGCTCGCTATTGCTGAACGCTTTAGCGACGGCACTGTGGCTGTTCGCGTGCACCCCGCAATGGTTCCGAACGAGCACCCGCTGGCCTCGGTTCGAGACAGCTTCAACGCAGTCTTTGTGCAGGGAGCGGCTGTTGGTGACTTGATGTTCTACGGCCGAGGAGCAGGCGGAAACCCAACTGCTTCTGCAGTACTCGGAGATGTTGTCGACGCTGCTGCAAACCTGCTGAAGGGCACCCACGCGAGTAATGGCAGCTTTGCAAAGGCGAATCTTCGTCCGGTAGATGAACTGGTCTCACCCTTTTACGTCAACCTTGAAGTGAGCGACGAACCGGGCGTTCTAGCTGCTGTTGCGGGCGTATTCGGAGACCATCGGGTCTCGATCCATTCCATGGAGCAAGAAGTCCTAGAAGAAGGCGCCCAAGAGCAACAGCCCAACAGAGGTGCAGCCCGACTGATCTTTATTACCCATGCGGCACGAGAAGCAGACGTGCGAGCTACCTTGCACGAGCTCAGCGCTTTGGATTCGGTGACCTCTGTAGGGTCCGTGCTGCGAGTTATCGGTACCGACTAGGAGACTTGTAATGAAGTACGTATCGACAAGGGGATCTGCACCCGAACTGGGATTTGCTGATGCCTTGCTGGCAGGCCTTGCTCTCGATGGCGGGTTGTACCTGCCCGAATTCTGGCCAGCGCTTCCAGCCCTCGAGCAGCTCCGAGGACGCAGCTATTCAGAAATTGCCGTTGAAGTCATGTGGCCATTTGTTCAGGGTGATATTCCCCGAGACGTCTTTGAAAGCATTGTCCATGACAGCTATGCGGGTTTTGCAGCCGAGCAGGTCTGCCCCCTCGTACCTCTTGGCACTACTGCATCAGGCGCTGATCTGTTCTTGTTGGAGCTCTTCCATGGCCCGACGTTGGCATTTAAAGATGTTGCATTGCAGCTCGTCGGCCGACTCTTTGATTACGTATTAACCCAACGAGACGAGCGCATCTGCATTCTTGGTGCAACCTCGGGCGACACTGGCTCTGCTGCAATTGACGCAGTTCGAGATCGAGAGCGGATCGATATCTGCATACTCTTTCCTGAGGGGCGAGTCTCTGATGTTCAGCGGCGTCAGATGACCACGGTGACAGCAAGCAACGTTCACGCAGTCGCTGTAGAGGGCACATTCGATGATTGCCAAGACTTAGTCAAGGCAGCCTTCGGCGACACAACGTTTCGTGACGAAGTGCATCTTGGTGCAGTGAACTCAATCAATTGGGCGCGAGTCATGGCACAAATTGTCTATTACGTAGTTGCCTACCTTGAAGCTACTGACAGCAGTGAGGCTGGCGATGAATCTCTGGGGGCAAAGAGCGTTGCTCAAGCCGGAGAAGTGACCTTCTGTGTGCCGACCGGAAACTTTGGCAACATTCTTGCTGGGTGGGCTGCCAAGCAGATGGGCCTTCCAATTGACCGTCTTGTTGTGGCCTCAAATCGCAACGACATTCTCACGCGATTTTTTACGACGGGACAGATGGAGATCCAAGGAGTGGTGCCAACCTCGAGCCCCTCGATGGATATTCAAGTGAGTTCAAATTTAGAGCGCTTGCTGTTCGAGGTGCTCGACCGTGACGGGCAGGCAGTAGCTGAATTCATGGCCGCATTTCGTGCCGATGGATCGGTATCGGTTCCGGCTGAGATCTTGGACAAGCTCCGTGCGGAATTCGATGCAGGGAGCGTTGATGACGAATCTGCTGCAACGACTATTCAATCAGTGCATCAACGCACTGCTTTGGTGCTCGATCCGCACTCAGCAGTTGCAGTAGCGCTAGCGGAGCAACTCGGTGGAGAAGAGTCGGTTCCCGTGGTTGCGCTAGCAACGGCGCACCCAGCGAAATTTCCTGACGCTGTGCAGGCCGCACTCGGGTTCCGCCCGGAACTACCCGCTCATCTCACTGACTTGTTTGATCGCGTCGAACGAATCGAACATGTGCAGAACACGCTCGAGGCAGTGGAAGCACTCGTGCGATCGCAGCTCACATCAAGCCAGCGCCCATAAACCCGCACTCGTGAGCGAGTCTCACGCACAACAAGGCAAGATTTTGGGGTCCGTGGCAGGGGGCGACCGGCGCAGAGGTTTTGCTTGCTTCTGTGGTGAGCAAGAATGCATGCATGAAGTATGTGATTTGCGTGCCTGATGGTTGTGCCGATGAACCGCACCCTGATTTGGGTGGGCGAACCCCCCTTGAGGTTGCCAAGATGCCCGTGTTGAGCGCGCTGGCTGCTCGAGGAACGGTAGGGCGTGCTGCTGTGATTCCCGAGGGGATGCCGCCGGGCAGCGATGTCGGCAACCTGTCCTTGTTGGGCTACGACCCAGCGGTGCATCACACAGGTCGCGCACCCATCGAGGCTGCATCCCTCGGCATTAGAATCCGACCCGACCAAGTTGCGTTTCGCTGCAACCTGTCGACCGTGGTGACTGACGCTGATCACCCTGATGGGGTCATGGCTGACTTTGCTGGCGGTCATCCCAACACCGAGGAAGCCGCCGAGGTCATCAAGGCATTGGACGAGCAACTGGGCTCTGGAGTCGGCGCCGAGGTGAGCTTCCACCCTGGGGTTCAGTACCGCCACATCATGGTTGCACCCGAGTCTTGGGCGGCAGCGGATTGCATCCCCCCTCACGACCTGACCGACGGCCCTGCTCAATGGCCAACCGGGCCTGCCGGGCAACAGTTGAGTGAACTCATGAAGGCCAGCCGATCGGTCCTGGAGCAGTTCCCACAAGTATCGGCCAACCAAATCTGGCTCTGGGGACAAGGGCATCAGCCAGAACTTCCCTCCTTTCAGGAGACCTACGGCATCTCTGCGGCCATGGTGACTGCCGTCGACCTAGTTCGAGGCCTTGGAGTTCTCACCGGCATGGACGTGGTTCAAGTCGAGGGCGCCACTGGTTGGTATGACACCAACTACGAGGCCAAGCGTGACGCAGCGATTGCTTCGTTGCAGGGTGACACTGATCTGTTTGTCATTCACATCGAAGCCACTGACGAGGCCGGCCACGCAGGAAATCTGGCAGAGAAAGTTCGGGCTCTAGAGAATTGGGATGCGCGGGTTCTTGCTGGGCTGATCCCAGCTTTGGACGACATGGGGGACTGGCGACTCCTGATGTCGCCAGATCATGCGACACCGTTGCTCCTGAAAACTCACACATCGACCACCGTTCCCTACCTGCTCGTGGACTCCAAGGTCGACGGTTCCGGTGGCGAATACAGCGAATCAGGAACGGAGCAGGCCGAGGTCGTCCCGGGCCACGAACTGATGTCGCTGCTGCTTCAACGGACCTGACAGAGGTAAGTTTGCGGGTGCAACAGTCTGTTACTAGATTGGGGATTTCTTCGGCAAAGGCTGCAGGGGGATTTTGGGGTTCACCGGCCATCAGGTCGGGTTCTGAATTCTGAAACCGTACGACACTTCACTGAATTCACTGGTCAACGAACACCGTGACACGGCGTCTGATGAAGTGTTGAGCGAACTCCCCGAGTTCTGTATGCGCGTGTTGAATATTAGGAATCGATCCCGTCCTCGCCACATTGGCGGGAGGGCAGGACCCAAACCGCAGCAGGCGACTCGTGCCTGATGCCTCAACGAAAAGTGAGTCTGAAGCAGTGAGTGCTGATTCGATTGATCTTGATGGACTAGAGCGAAAAGATCGTTCCGAGCTTGCTGTGATTGCCCAGGCTCTGGGCGGCAAGCCAACAAGCAGGGTAAAGAAAGCCGACATCATCACCATGATTTTGGAGTTGGCTGGGGTTACACCTGATGCCGATGCTGATTCTGGGGCCGATACAACCCCTGCTTCAGGTGACGAGTCCGCAGGTGCACAAGATGCCCCTGATACTTCCGAGACCGGCGATTCGACTGCCGAGGCTGCGCAGGACAACAGGGGCGAATCTGGCCGCCAAGAGCAAGCAGAGGCATCTGAGTCGTCTCAGCAGGGTCAGCGAGAGCAGAACGGCACGGGTCAAGCTTCTGACTCCGGTGGTGAATCTGCTCGTCAACCTCGACGAGAGGCTGGATCTCGCGGCCAAGCCTCCGCCGGGAATGAGTCTGCCCCAGCTGGGAGTGATTCTGCCCCCGGCGGGAATGAGCCTTCAAACGCTTCTTCGAACGAAGCCTCTTCTCCGGGGTATTCCAGCAGCACTTCGACCGAGGAGGACCCACAGAACCCCGATGGGGATCCGCGTAGGCGGCGTCGCCGTCGTGGCCGCGACCGCCAAGAAGAAGGCGCAGAAGGTTCGCAACCTTGGGAGGGCGAACTTGTTGATGTTGCTGGCGTGCTTGATCTGCGGGACGAGGGCTACGGCTTCTTGCGAGTCAACGGCTTGTTGCCAAGCCGAGAAGACGTTTACGTGTCGGTTAAACAAACCCGCCAGCTTGGTCTGCGTCGCGGAGATTGGCTGACAGGCGCCAGCCGACCAGCTAATCGTGGTGAGAAGAATCCCGCACTCCTGCGCATCGATGCAGTCAATGGGGTCGACCCGGAGTTGGCTCGTGATCGAGTCAACTTTGATGAACTCACCCCGGTGTTCCCCTCGGAGCAACTTCGGTTGGAGCGAGAGGACCACCCATATGACATGACCTCTCGAATTATCGATCTGATTTCCCCGATCGGCAAAGGGCAGCGAGGGCTCATTGTTGCACCCCCCAAGGCTGGAAAGACCACGGTTTTGCAGACGGTGGCGCAAGCGATTGAGCAGAACCATCCCGAGGTTGAACTCATGGTTCTCCTACTCGATGAGCGTCCTGAAGAGGTCACCGATATGCGGCGATCTATCGAGGGCGAAGTGATTGCCTCCACATTTGATCGACCCGCTGAAGAACACACGCAGGTTGCCGAGTTAGCAATTGAGTGCGCTAAGCGTCGCGTTGAGCAGGGGCAAGACGTTGTGATTCTGTTAGACGGAATCACTCGCCTAGCCCGCGCCTACAACCTGGCTGCTCCCAATGGTGGCCGCATCATGAGTGGTGGCCTCGACACTGGTGCCCTGTACCCACCCAAGCGCTTCTTTGGAGCAGCCCGGAATATTGAAGAGGGTGGCTCGCTGACGATTTTGGCAACTGCTCTCGTCGACACCAATTCCAAAATGGACGAGGTCATCTTCGAGGAGTTCAAGGGGACCGGAAATATGGAACTTCGACTCGATCGTGCTGCCGCAGAGCGTCGGATCTACCCTGCGATTGATGTTGACGGTTCGTCCACCCGGCATGAGGAACTGTTGATCCCGGCCGAGAAACTGGCTCAGGTTTGGAAGCTTCGCCGGCTGCTATCAGGGTTGGCAGCAAGTGGTGAACCGGCGGCTGGCCTGGAATTAGTCGTCGATCGGATGCGAAAATTCCCGACCAATGATGTGTTTCTGGCAGAAATCGCCAAGTCAGCACATATCAACTAGCTAAAAATAATAGCCATTGATCGCTCGGGTTCGCCCAGAGGGGTCGAGACAAGCCATACTTATCAGTCTTATCTGGGCCCCGCACGGAAACCGGGGCCTCAACGGAGCGAAGCATGAAACCAGGAATCCATCCCACCTATCGTTATGTCGTCTTTCAAGACACCTCGTCTGGCGACACCATGTTGACGAAGTCGACCATTGAGGCGACCGAGACCACAACTTGGACTGACGGTCAGGAATACCCGCTCGCCAAGGTAGAAATCTCGGCCTTCACACATCCGTTCTTTACCGGTCAGATGAAGATTGTCGATACTGCCGGTCGAGTCGAGCGCTTCGAGCGTCGCTACGGTCGTCGCAAGAGCGTCGAGGGCGAAGGCGATGCATCTGCGGATGAGTCAACAGCGCCTGACACCGATGCTGTTGATACTGATGCGGTTGACACCGATGCTGCAGGTCCTGAAACAGCCGAGACTGCTTCCGCTGAGTGATCACTCCGACTCCGGTCGGCGTTATCCAAGAGCACTGCGGGATCTCTGATGACCCTGGATCCAAAACAGAGGGCACGCTTGCAAAAGGCCAAGCTGCTAGCTGTGACGCGCCAGTATCTAGAGGCACCTCCTAGCTCCCGTGCTACGGAAAGTCTGGAAGGCGAGCCGGCCTCAGCTCCGATTGAGATATCAGACGTCTTAGAAGCGGGATCGCTGTACGCGTTGAACTTGACGGGGCATGGCTTTGTCTTGCTTTCCGAGAGTTCGGCCCGCTCGCTCAGTGCAGCGTTAATCTGGGCAGCGCAACAGCCAGTGCAGCGACTCACGGTGTTTGCCGACGCAGTAGGGGTCACCGATGCTCCATCGGCAACTGCTGCTCGACCAGAAGACCTTGCCCGTTGGGCGCAGTACTTCTTGGTCGCAGACCAGCCCATCGAGGTCCGCCTGATCGAGGGCACGGGGTCAACCGGGATTCAACCTGGCCCGGTGCCACCGGCTTCTGTACCACCTGAGCGAGATTCTGTTCTTGAGCAGCACCTCATTGATGAGGGCCTAGAGGTTGTGCATGAGCACGGCGTGACTCGCGGCGAACTGCTCGGACTCGAGGTTGCTCGCCTAGTCGTGTGGCCACAGGAATCGGGCGGCGACAACGCACTGCACCTAGAGGTGGGAGTTGGCCGCTTTGACCGAGATGCTCATGCGGCTGTTCGCCCTGATGAGTCACCGATTGATGACCTAGCGAAGACGGTTTCGATTTTGCGAGATCATCGCTTTCCTGGAGCCCCAACGCATGCTGTGCAAAGGCTCTCGCGTGAACGCTGGCTGCGTGCGCTGCTACTCGATCAGCCGAGTCTGGTCGGTGCGCACAGCCTGACTGCTCTTGGGATGACGACCGAGCCTTCGGGATTGCGGGATGCATTTCCTGCGGCGGCGATCGGGAGTACAGAAGACGGAACCCCTTTGGTCGTGGTCTGCTCCTGTGGAGTTGACCTTGCACTTCTGCCGCTAGCCGCTGACCTTCGGGAACAGGTCAACTCAGAAGCAGTGCTTCTGCTAGCAGTGCCCGAGCAGGACCATCATGTGGCAACCAAGTGGTTGGCCTCGATGTTGCGCCAGCCAGCTGAACTCATTGCCATCGCCGTTGGGTGGGGTTGAGCATGGCTGCGCACGACCTCTCTGTCCGCCTGAACGGTTTGCAGCGCGAGTTTGAAGAGGTTGAAGCTCGTCTTGCTGACCCGGCAGTGATAGCGGACCAGACCCGCTATGTGGAACTCTCACGCCGGTATAGCGAACTGCAACCCATTGTTGAGCGGACGGCACAGCTCATTGAAGCCGAGGGAGATCTCGAAGCTGCAAAGGAGCTGATCTCGCTCGGTTCGGGCGAGGAGCGTGACGCCTTGCGAGCCGATGCTGCTGAGTCCGAATCCGCAGTAGATCGACTCGTTGAGGAACTGAAACTTCTTCTGCTTCCCAAAGACCCCAACGATGACCGCAACGTGATTGTCGAGATCCGCGGCGCAGAAGGTGGGGAAGAGGCAAACCTGTTTGCTCGTAATCTCTTCGAGCTCTATCGGGCCTACTCCAGCCGAGTCGGATGGAGTTTCGAGACCATGTCATCCTCTCCTACAGAGATGGGTGGCCTCTCGGACGTGACTTTTCGCTTGGCCGGGCCCGGCGTGTGGTCCCGCATGCGTTTCGAAGCTGGTGTGCACCGGGTGCAGCGGGTTCCGGTCACTGAATCCCAAGGCCGGATCCATACTTCCTCGGCCACGGTCGCAGTGCTGCCCGAGGCAGATGAAGTCGAGGTCCGCATCGATGCGAACGACCTCACCATTGACGTGTATCGCTCCTCCGGGCCGGGCGGTCAGTCAGTCAATACAACCGACTCAGCCGTTCGGATTACTCACCTTCCAACTGGCCTAGTTGTTGCAATGCAGGACGAAAAGAGCCAACTTCAGAATCGGGCGAAGGCGTTGCAGGTCTTGCGTGCTCGGCTGTTAAAGCTTGAACAGGACCGCCAAGCAGGTGAGGCATCGGGGCAACGCAAAGCGCAGATTGGTGGCGGCGGTCGCAGCGAAAAGATTCGCACCTACAACTTCAAAGAGAATCGCGTTTCTGACCATCGGATTGGTCTGACGGTGTACAACCTTGACCGGGTCCTCTCGGGTGAACTTGATGAGATTAGCGACGCGCTTGTAGCCGATGACCGCGCCAAGCAGCTGTCGGATTCGGAGTTATGAGTTCCTCGGATCAGACCGTGAGCTGGAGGGATCTGCTCATCGAAGCAACGCTGGCGTTTCGGGCTGCAGGTCTTGAGCAAGCTGCGATCGATGCTCGCCGAGTAGTTGAACAGGCTTCGGGTGCAGACCCTTCAGAGCTGATTCTGGTACTAGATGATCCCGTTACGGAACGATCGATGAGTTCCTTTGAGCTGATGGTGCGGCGCAGATCTGCCGGCGAACCACTGCAGTATGTCCTTGGGTCATGGTCATTTCGATCATTGGATCTCATGGTGGATTCGCGGGTGCTCATTCCGCGGCCAGAGACCGAAGCCGTAGTTGAGGTTGCTCTGGCAGAGTTGGACCGGCTTGGGGCGCGGGATCGAACCTGCCAGGTTGTGGACCTTGGAACGGGCTCGGGTGCAATCGGGTTGTCAATCGCTGTGGAGCGCGTGCGGACTCAGGTGATGTTGACGGACCATTCTCCCGAGGCTTTGCAAGTAGCGCGAGCTAACATCGCTGGCTTGGGAAGGCCCGGGGCCCGCATCTCTACAGGTCACGGGTCTTGGTTTGATGCGCTCCCGCAGGACTTGATGCACAAAGTCGATCTGCTCATCTCGAATCCTCCCTATGTGCCCGCTGACCTGCTGATTCCGCCAGAGGTAGCTGACTGGGAGCCCGTGGGTGCTCTTCGTTCTGGCCCCGACGGGACTGACGACTTGCGAGTATTGATTCTTCAGGCGGGGGAGTGGCTTCAAGAAGGCGGCGTGTTGATTTGCGAGCTGTCCCCCGAACAAGCAGCAGACATGCAGGCCCTAGCCACGACGGTATTTACCCACACACGGATCGAGCCCGATCTAACTGGGCGTGATCGGGCGCTCGTTGCCACAGGTCCCAAATAGGCGCACTCTGTCCCACGCTGCAGCAGTGGATCCCCCCGCCACCTGAATCATTGGCGCCGGTAAGCTACGGATTCCGTCGCTTACCGGCGCCAATGCGGGTGATCGGGGTTTCGTTCGGTGTGACCAAAATCTTGGCTTGCGAGTCTGGGTCGCCTAGCGCAGTAAACGCATCGGCAACTCCATCAAGGGGCACCGTTGCTGTGATCATCTGACTAACTGGGTATTCCCCTTCCGAAATCCGGTGCAGGGTGTCTGCAAACTCCCCGGGGTCATAACCAAAGACAAACTGCAGATTGAGTTCCTTGCCGACCGCAATCATGGGGCGAAAACTGTCGGCAACCATGCAGACCCCGACCACCAGAATCTGTGCGGCGCGAGGTGCTTCGAGTATGGCGGATTCCAACATGCCAGGAACTCCGACTGCTTCGAAAATCACGAGTGGTTTGCGGCCGTCGATACGTCGCCAGATTGCAATCGGTGACTCCACAGCGGGGTCAGTCACTTCACTCGCACCGAACACGCTAGCTAGGGCTCGTCGGCTAGCTGAATAATCAGAAGCGAGGATCGTCTCGACTCCTGCACTGCGGAGTGCGGCGATCACTGCAAGCCCAACCGGCCCACAGCCCAGCACTACCGCAGCGTGTTTCGGTGTGATGACGCTCTTATGCACTGCATGCGCGCCCACCGACATCGGTTCGGTGAGAGCTGCGAGGTGGGGGTCGAGGCCATTGGGGACTTTGCTGCACAGAACCTCTGAGAGCGCAATCTGCTGCGCGAAGCCTCCCGGATAGGTGTTGTCATAACCCAAAGCGTGAAGCCCACCTGAATCCATAACGATCGGCAGCGAGACCACAAGATCGCCCACCGCGAGGTTGTTTACATTCGGGCCTACCTCAAGGACCCGAGCAGAGAACTCGTGACCCATGACAACATCTCGTGAAGCATCCATCGCTGCCGGAGCAAATGGTCCTGCCTCTGCAGACATCACCTGGGCCATCTCGACTAGTTGATCTGCATGCTGAAGCGCATGGAGGTCCGAGCCACAGATGCCACAGGCGATGACCTCAGCTATGACCTGCCCTGGTTGTGCGGAGAGCTCTTCTACGTCATCAACGAGCAGCTGCCCACCCCGCATGACTGCTGCCTTCATCTGTTCCCCCAACGTAATCCCGTGAGCGGTGAGTCCACGACCCTCTTTGAGGTTACTCTTTGTGGTGTTGCGTTAGTTGAGCAGAAGGCAGTTGCTGTCTGACCCGGCGGCATTGCAGATCGGGGAATCCTATGAGTTTGTGCCGTAAACCCGCTGAGCGTGCTGAGATGTTGACCGAGGTACCTTTCTTTGACGGTTTTGGCGCCGATGAGATTCTGCGAGTGGTGGAACTCACTGATGAGGTTCTCATTCCGGCCGGAAGCGTTGTCGTAGATCAGGGTGACCCTGGCACGGACTGCTACGTCATTCTCGATGGCACTGCGAGTGTCTACGTGCGAGGAGATCATGTTGCTTCTTCGGGACCCGGTTCCATGGTTGGCGAGATGGCGCTCGTTGATCATCGACCCCGTACAGCAACCGTTGTGGCAGATACTGACCTAGACATGCTGCGATTTAATTCTGAAGCGTTTCGTAAGTTGCTCGAGGAAATGCCAAAGGCATCCGAGCGCATTATGACTGCACTGCACGCCCGACTGAATCGACTCGGCACGATCTAGTCGGCCTGCTTGCCGAGCGGTCACAAAAACTGAAGTTCGCCCTCGGCCGCAATCTGGACTGCCCTTCCCAAGAGCGCCTCGCTTGTCATCGCTGCCATGAGCTCAGGCTGCGAGGTCACTGCCCAAGCGCGCTCGCCTTGGGGTGTCAAACATGCCGCATGTCCTCGGGTCGCAAGACCCTCGCGGTCATGCATCACGGTCCAAGTTTCGATTGAAGCCTCGCCGAGATAGTCGCCCGCAGCAGGTCTTCCGGCAACCGCGTCCACCGCGGCCTGTGGACGTTCCCAGCGGTAGCCAGCTTTGGGCGGATTGGTTGAGTACAGACCGAAAGCATGTTTGTCCACGTGGCCGCCGTTTGCTGTAACTAGGCCCATCGAACCCGCATCCTCACGCAGCACCTGCACCATCGAACACAGTGCGTGGCCAACCGGGTTATTCCAAGGACCACCAGCAAATGACAAGCCCCCGTAGACAGTGAGTTGGCGGTCGGCTGAAATCGAAAGTTCACGCAGAGCTAGTTGAACAGCCGAGGGGTAACAGGAGTACAAATCGACATGTTCGACCTGATCAATATCTACCTGAGCAAGTTCTAAAGCCCGGTTGCCGGCAATGCGCATGGCAGCAGAGGAGTGAAAATCAAGGCGCTCCGAAAGGCTGCGATCTTTCGCATCGGTGCCCGCATGCACAAAGACCCAACGGTCTGCTGGTACCCCAAGTGCGCGGGCCCGCTCCACGGAGCACAAGATGATTCCAGAGGCCATGTCCACATCTGGGTTGGCTACCATTCGCTTGGTATAGGGGTACCCGATCATCCGATTCTGTGAGGTTGGGGTAGTGATCTCCTCTGCGGTGAATGAGGTGCGGTTCCATGCGTATGGATTCTGCTCGGCAACTCGAGAGAACCCGGACCAAATCTCGCCGACGTAATCCAGATGTTCGGCCATCGTCCGAGTCGAGTCCTGCCAGAGTGCATTTTCGAAAAGCGGATACACCTGAAGCGGCATCAGGATTCCGCGTGCGGCCTCGGACGAGTGTCCCATAAAGAAGGGGGACTCATCCATCCAATCGGGAGTTTCGTCAGATGCTTGACTCGTCCAGTCGAGCTCAAGCCCCAACTTCTTTGCAGCAGAACGTGACTTGCCCGACTCGCCGCCACAGAGCAGGGCTAGGTCGAATTCTCCAGTGCTGATTGCAGCCGCTAGGCGATTCACCATGGACTGTGGAGTGTTCCCGCCAACGGTGGCATACCAGGTTTTGGCGTCTACGCATCCAAGCTGTTCACGAACCAGAGCGCCTGGGTTTGAGTAGCGCCACGAGATGGTGGGGACTGCCGCTACAACCTGCGCAGAAGCCAAAGCCGTTTCGGCCCCGGAATCTGCCTGAGCCGCAAGCAAAGCCTGCGTCATAAGTGTTGCGGGCTCATACGGAATGGCGCCTTGATCTACGCGATTAAGGATTTGACCAACACCGATAATCACTGGCGTTCGTGGGTTAAGAGAAGAGCTCGCTTCAGACATGTCTGCAGACTAAGGGCGAGGGGGCTGATGATCGAACTCCTAGCAGCGGTAACTCCTGCTTGGTGAACCTTCAGTAGCCGTACTCACGTGGCCGGTGCGGGGTGCGCAGTGTTACACGTGCGGTGAGTTCACTAGAGTGAGGGGGGTGAATAACCCTTCCGTGCAGGACGTGAGCGAACTTCCTATCAGAGTTGTCCTTGGATCGGACCATGGCGGCCTGAGTCTAAAAAATGAGTTGGCGCAGTATTTGAGCAGTCAAGCCATATTGGTCACCGACCTTGGAACACATACTGCAGACTCGGTCGACTACCCCGAGTTTGGAGCAGCCGTCGGAAGAGCCGTAGCAGCGGGCGATGCTGATTTTGGCGTTGCAGTGTGCGGGTCGGGGCTTGGGATCTGCATCGCAGCCAACAAGATCGACGGAGTTCGTGCGGTCACGATTCACGATGTCACCTCGGCTCGGTTGAGCCGAGCGCACAATGACGCAAACGTTATCTGCCTAGGTGAACGCCTTATTGGTCGAGAGGTAGCCAAAGAAGCTCTCGATGTTTTTCTCGCCACACAGTTTGAGGGTGGCCGCCACGCAAAGCGCGTCAACAGCCTTGACGCACTCATTACCCAACAGATGTAACCAACGCACTCGGTTCTGAGTGCCTACCGAAGGAAGTATCAGCCATGCCATGGCCGACTGATCGTGACAACGAAGTATTTGCAGCCATCGACCGAGAGGTTGACCGACAAAACACCGGCATCCAACTCATCGCATCCGAGAATTTCACCTCGCCTGCCGTGATGGAGGCAGTGGGCTCGGCGCTGACGAACAAATATTCTGAGGGTTACCCGGGCAAGCGTTACTACGGAGGAAACGAGGTCGTCGACGAGATTGAGCAGATGGCCATTGAGCGGGTCAAGTCTCTGTTCGGAGCCGAGGCCGCAAACGTGCAGCCGCACTCCGGAGCGAATGCAAACCTCGGCGTGTACTTGGCTCTGCTCGAGGCTGGAGACACAGTGCTTGGCCTGAGTTTGGACCACGGTGGTCACCTGACCCACGGGTCTCCCGTAAACATTTCGGGACGGTTCTACAACTTCATCTCCTACGGGGTACGACCCGAAGATGAGCGAATTGATTACGATCAAATGCGCTCACTTGCTTTGGAACATCGACCAAAAATGATTGTGGCGGGAGCCACGGCGTACCCCAGAATTATTGACCCCGAAATCGTTCGCGAGATCTGCGATGAAGTCGGCGCTCTCTTTATGTTCGACGCAGCGCATATCGCCGGCTTAATCGCCGGTGGGGTGCACCCCAACCCAACCCCGTTCGCAGACGTGGTCACCTTCACCACACACAAGACCCTGCGCGGGCCTCGAGGCGGATGCATTCTGTCCAAAGAAGAATTTGGCGCTCGCATCAACAAGGCGATCTTCCCCGGCCTTCAGGGTGGACCCTTGGAACATGTGATTGCCGGCAAGGCAGTTGCATTTCGCGAGGCCGCAGATCCGAGCTTTGCCGGGTACGCCCAGCAGATTGTTAAGAATTCACAAGCACTTGCAGAGTCGCTGATTTCTCAGGGGTTCCGCTTGGTTTCGGGCGGGTCTGATAATCACCTGCTCCTGATGGACCTTCGCTCGTTCGACGCAGAACTTACGGGCAAGGAAGCTCAGATTGCTCTTGACCTCGCAGGGATAACGCTGAACAAGAACACGGTTCCTGATGACCAGCGTTCACCCTTTGTTACATCTGGACTCAGAATTGGAACTCCCTCGGTGACAACTCAAGGAATGGCCGAACCCGAGATGACTCAGATTGCTGAACTGATCACACGCGTCCTGGCAGCACCGAGCGATGAGTCAGTGATCGCTGAAGTGCGAGGCGATGTTGAATTGCTCTGCTCCAAGTTCACCCCGTACCCGCTCTGAGACCGCTCATGCGAGGCGTCAACCTTTGCTGCGTGGCCGCATGCTGTCTGAACACGGCCTACTAACCTGTTGTCTGTGGGTCCCTTGCCGTATTTGTTTGTGATGGCAGTAGCCGTTATTGCCACGGCAATCTCGGTGCCGCCCTTGCGGATTCTGTCTCGAAAAATCGGTGCCATGGCCCAGCCAGGTGACCGAACCGTGCACGCAAAGCCAACCCCAATTCTTGGTGGGACCGCCTTGTTCATTGGCCTGCTCGTTGCTCTTGCAGTGGCTTGGCGATTGCCCGAGTTTGGACCGGTATTCGACGCCCCTGGAAACGTTCTAGGTGTGATTGCGGCGGCCACGGTGATCTGGCTGACGGGCCTGATCGACGACCTACGAGATGTCTCCGCCCCAGCCAAGGTGGCAGGCATGGTTCTTGCAGGCTCGATTTTGACCCTGGTTGGCCTGACCATCATCTATTTCAGAGTGCCGTTCTTGGGTTTCACGTTGCTACCGCCAGACATGTCGGCGCTGATTACTGTGCTCTGGGTTGTTGGCATGGCCAACGCCGTGAATCTGATTGATGGACTCGACGGCCTAGCAGCAGGAATCGTTGCGATCGGTGCCGGGTCGTTTTTCTTGTACGGGTGGCGGCTCCTCGAGGTTGGTGTCATCGACCCCGGCAATTTGGGGCCTCTGATTGCGATCATCACTGCCGGGGTCTGCCTCGGCTTCTTACCCTTTAACTTCAACCCGGCAAGCATCTTCATGGGTGACTCTGGGGCACTGCTGCTCGGGCTGCTTCTAGCTGCATCAACGATTGCCGTTGGTGGACAGTCGGATGATCCATTCTCGGGACAATCTTGGTTTTTCTTTGCGCCGCTCGTGATTCCGCTGGTGATCCTGGGTGTTCCGCTGTTTGATCTGGTCTTCGCTGTAGTGCGTCGGGCGAGGAATCGAACAGGCGTTGCGACTGCAGATAAACAGCACCTGCATCACAGGTTGATGGACCTTGGCCACGGCCAACGTCGCACTGTTGTCATTCTGTGGGGTTGGACAGCGGTGCTGTCTTGCTTTGTGCTCATCCCAGCGTTAACGAGTCGTGGTAACGGCATCGTGCCCATTGGCTTGCTGGCCCTCGCCCTGCTGTTGTTTACGCTCTTCGCCCCACGGTTCGGCCGATACAGCGACCTGGGCGATAACTCCGACGCAGCTGAACCACCTGAAGAGCCAGCCCAGGCAGGCCCCCCGAATGAGGCAGAGGGAGAGGCAGATACCGGATCTGGGTCAGAGCCGGAATTGCCCAAGCTCAGTTCCTGACCCGGCGGGGTTGCAAGCTCCGCAGTAGTGGGGGCGAATCAGAACTTGCTAGTTGAGCGCCACAGTGTCGGTGTCGACACCGGAGCGAATGATTGAACCGGGTAGCTCTCCTGTTGCTTCGCTATTGCGGACGACTTCGACGCCACTCACAAACACGTGGTTCACGCCGACTGATCCGGCGTAGAGGCGACTGGTCCCGCCCGGAAGGTCGTCCACCATTGTCAGCATCTCGGATTCGATCAGCAGCGGATCGAACAGCACCATGTCGGCGTGAGCACCCTCGGAGAGTGTGCCGCGATCGCGCAAGCCGAAGAGTTCAGCTGGTACCTGGGTCAACAGATGCACCCCGTGCTCCAGCGTGGTGAGCTTTCGGCCGCGAATGCAATCTGCCAAGAACCTGGTGGGGTAGTTCGCT